>NZ_JAAORJ010000001.1:207525-476144 GCF_017696315.1 Prochlorococcus marinus XMU1412
CTCCGTATAGTCCATAAATTGCTCCGCCAGGTCCTAACGCAGCATTACCAAAAGCAAGAGCGAGAGGTAAAGCCACTACTGCGGCTGTGATGCCTCCAAGAATATCGCCTCTTACATTTTTCAGATGAAATCCATTAATTATTTTCAAAGATGCTCTCCTTAAAATAAATACTTAACTAGAAGATATTATCTCTTAATGACGTAAATTTGTGAAAAATGAAGATTGTGCAAAATATTTTTGTAACTTTTTTTGCTTTTAATAAATAAATTTTAGTTAATTTTCCTGAACAAAAGTAGTCTCTGATTGATTTATGTGGGAGGTGAGCGATTAATGTATTAAATAAATATTTTTCAATTTAAATAATATTCAAATGAATTCGATTATTCGACCTAGAAGATTAAGAAGAACTGAAGCAATTAGAGAAATGGTTAGAGAAAACCATCTAACGGCATCTGACTTTATATATCCATTATTTATTCATGAAAAAGATTTTAAAGAGGAAATTTCAGCAATGCCAGGAACTTATAGATGGGATATTAATGGCTTAATAAAGGAGGTTACTAGGGCATGGGAATTGGGAATAAGGTGTGTGGTTCTTTTCCCAAAAATTAACGATAGTTTAAAGACTGAAGATGGAGCAGAATGTTTTAATGAAGACGGTTTAATTCCTAACGCTATTCGAATATTAAAAAAAGAGATTCCAGAAATGGCAATAATGACAGATGTTGCCTTGGACCCATACTCTTGTGATGGTCATGATGGATTAGTTGATGAAACTGGAAAAATATTGAACGACGAAACAATTGAAATTTTAAAAAAACAAGCTTTAACACAAGCAAGAGCTGGAGCAGATTTTATTGGCCCGAGTGACATGATGGATGGGAGAGTTGGAGCGATCAGAACTGCTCTTGATAGCCAAGGATTTAGTGATGTAGGTATTATTAGTTACACAGCAAAATATTCATCTGCTTATTATGGTCCATTTAGAACTGCTTTAGATTCGGCTCCAAAAGAAAATAGTAAAAAAATAATTCCAGACAATAAGTCTACATATCAAATGGACCCTGCCAATTCAAAAGAGGCTTTAATTGAATCTGCATTGGATCAGTATGAAGGAGCTGATATTTTGATGGTAAAACCAGGAATTTCATACTTGGATATTGTTTATAGATTAAGCACTTTTTCAAATAAACCTATAGCTGCATACAACGTTAGTGGTGAGTATTCCATGGTAAAGTCTGCTGCTATGAAGAACTGGATTAACGAAAAAGATATTGTATTAGAAACATTGCTAAGTTTTAAAAGAGCAGGAGCAAAATTAATACTCACTTATCATGCTTGTGATGCATCTCAATGGTTGCAGGATACTTAAAAACTCATTATTAACAAAAATTTGGTTTATTCTTAGATAAGTAATAAATTAACTGCTTTGTTTTGAAGTTTTCACAAGGAGTAAATAGGATTGGTCACATTGCACTTAGAGTCGAGAATCTCGAAAGGGCGAAATCTTTTTATATTAAGCTGGGTATGAATTTAGTTTGGGACGATAAAGATTGGTCTTATTTAGAAGCTGGTAAAGGGAAAGATGGACTTGCTTTGTTAGGCCCTAGTTACAAAGCTGCGGGACCTCACTTTGCTTTTCATTTTGAAAATAAAAAAGAAGTGGAAAATATTCAAAATGATTTAAAAAATTCTGGTGTAAAAGTTGGGCCTATACATGAACATAGAGATGGAACAGCATCTTTTTATATGAAGGATACTGAAGGAAACTGGCTCGAGATGCTTTATGTTCCTCGTGAAGGGATTCAATCGAATGTTTGATTCTTTTTTGTTGTATGCAAGAGAAAAGTTATTCAAAAAAATTATATTCAGATAACACCTTAGAAGAAGAATCTATAAGCCTTCTAGAGTGGGATTCGTTAAAAACGCATTTATCTTCTTTCGCCTCAACGGAAATGGGTAAAAGAGAAATTTTAAGTTTTGGTATCCCTTCAGAATACGAAGCATCTAAAAGACTTTTGAATGAAACTATTGAAATAAATGAGTTAGAAAATAATTTAGATAAATCAATTAGTTTTTCTGGTGTTTTTGATATTAGTAGAAATATTGAAATTTGTTCCAAGGGAGGTGTGATTTCATCTTCTGAATTGTTAGAAATAGCGAAAACAATCGCTGCAGCAAGAAATTTAAAAAAAATTTTATTAGATTTTGAACAAAGGCCTTATATTTCATCATTTACAAAAAATTTAATTGACCATCAGAATATTGAAACGATTTTTAAAAAAGGCATTGAATCTAATGGAAGGATTTCAGACAATGCTAGTAATGAACTAACTATTCTTAGAAAAGAATTATTATCTAAGAAACTTGAAAGAAAAATATTAGTTGATAAATTTATTCAAAAGAATTTAGCTTATTTGCAAGATACTACTATTGGAGATCGATATGGTAGGCCTGTTTTAGCTATGAAAGTTAATTATTTAGATAAATTTAAAGGTATAATTCATGACTCTTCATCTTCAGGAAATACAGTATATTTTGAACCTGATAGTGTAGTAACTAGAGGTAATAAGATAGCTTCTTTAGAAGCTAGGATCACAGCAGAAGAATTTAAATTACTTAAGAAATGGTCCCAAGTTGTTAGTGATAATTCAGAAAATCTTATCGAAATGGCATCTATTTTATTGAGATTAGAAAATGCTCTAACTCGTTCAAGATATTCGCAATGGATTGGAGGCAAAACTCCTACGTTTGAGAAAAATCCTATTATTTCTTTAATAGGTTTTTCTCATCCATTATTGATTTGGGAACATAAGAAAAAAGGAGCTCATCCTCCAGTGGCTGTCGATTTTCATATAAATAGAAATATTAAGGTTGTAGCTATTACAGGTCCAAATACTGGAGGTAAAACGGCAGCTTTAAAAGGCTTGGGTTTATCTTTACTTATGGCTAGAGCAGGATTATTGATACCCTCAACTAATAATCCTATTATCCCTTTTTGTCCAAATATATATGTGGATATAGGAGATAATCAATCATTAGAAGAAAATTTATCTACCTTCAGTGGGCATATATCCCGCATAAAAGAGATATTAGATTCACTTGATAATAAAGAAGGATTATCAGTCGTTTTGTTAGATGAGATTGGATCTGGCACAGATCCTCTTGAAGGAAGTGCTCTTGCGATGGCTTTATTAAAAGAATTTGCAAATAAATCTGATATCACTTTAGCAACTACACATTATGGAGATATTAAGGCTTTAAAATATAACGACTCCAGATTTGAAAACGTATCAGTTGCCTTTGATGAAGATTCTTTGAAGCCAAAATATATACTCAACTGGGGTATTCCTGGGAGAAGTAATGCTTTATCAATTTCTAAGAGAATTGGTCTCGACGAAAGCATACTCAATGAAGCCGCAAATTATCTAAAGCCGAAAGAAGTTGATAACATTAACAGTATTATTAAAGGACTTGAGGAAGAGAGGATTAAACAACAAAATTCTGCAGAAGCAGCTGCAGAACTGATTGCAAGGACTGAAATATTACATGATGAACTGAAGAGAAATTATGAATATCAAAAAATAAATGCTGAAAAAATCCAAGAAATTGAAAGGTCTAAATTATCAAAACATATTGTATCCGCTAAAAAAGAGGTAATAGATTTGATTAAAAAATTAAGAGATAAAAATGTTAATGGAGAAGATACGAGAATTATTGGAAAAAGATTAAAGGAAATTGAGACGGAACATTTAACCCAAAAAAAATTTGAAAAGTCAATATCATGGAATCCTAAAGTAGGCGATTATATAAAAATTAAAAGTCTAAATAGTACGGGACAAATTGTAGATTTAGATAAAAAAGGTGGTTTTTACGAAGTTAAATGTGGCTCATTCAGAAGCATATTATCTATAAATGACTTTGAAGGTATTAATGGAGAAAAGCCTTATTTCAAAAGATCAAAAATTGAGATCAAGTCTACAAAGGAAGATTTTTCTTTTTCTAAGATTAGAACGAGTAAAAATACAATTGATGTAAGAGGGCTAAGAGTTCATGAAGCCGAAATAATTCTTGAAGAGAAAATTAGAAAATTTCATGGACCGCTATGGATTGTCCATGGAATTGGAACAGGGAAATTAAAAAAAGGATTAAGAAATTGGTTATCAGGTTTAAATTATGTTGATAAGATTGAAGATGCAGCCAACAACGAGGGTGGGCCTGGTTGCAGTATTGCGTGGATAAAATAAAATTTAAAAAACTTAGAAAACATTTTAATAAGCTTATTAAGTGCAATTTATTGATCAAGCAAACATTATTCTTAAAGCTGGAAAAGGTGGTAATGGAATAGTTTCATTTAGAAGAGAAAAATTCGTTCCTGCTGGAGGACCTTCCGGGGGGAATGGTGGCAAAGGTGGTTCAGTTATTTTGATGGCTGATAATAATCTTCAAACATTATTAGATTTCAAATTCAAACGAGAAATAATTGCTGAAGATGGATGCAAAGGAGGTCCTAATAAGAGGTCAGGTGCTTCAGGTGAGGATAGAATCCTTAAAGTTCCCTGCGGTACAGAAATAAGGGATATTAAAACCGGGATTATTTTAGGAGACTTAACTAAAGATAAAGAGAGTTTAACTATTGCCATTGGAGGAAGAGGTGGACATGGTAATGCTTACTATTTAAGTAATCAAAATAGAGCCCCAGAATCATTCACTGAAGGAAAAGATGGTGAGATATGGGAGGTTCAATTAGAACTAAAACTTCTTGCAGAGGTTGGGATTATAGGCCTTCCAAATGCTGGGAAAAGTACTTTGATTTCGGTTGTATCATCTGCCCGTCCAAAAATCGCAAATTATCCTTTCACGACTCTAATACCTAACTTAGGTGTAGTAAGAAAAATTGATGGGAATGGTTGCCTTTTTGCAGATATTCCTGGATTAATATCAGGTGCAGCTGATGGAGTAGGTTTGGGGCATGATTTTTTAAGGCACATCCAAAGAACCAAGATACTTATTCATTTAATTGATGCAATTGCAGAAAATCCTTTACATGATTTTGAGATTATTGAGCAGGAATTAAAAAAGTATGGGAAAGGTCTTTTAGATAAAGAGAGGATAATAGTATTGAATAAAATGGAGCTTGTAGATGATGCTTATTTGAAAATAATTACAAAAAAGTTAGAAGATTTATCTAAAAAGAAAGTTTTAGTTATTTCTTCATCTTTAAAAAAAGGTTTATCTCCACTGCTTTCTGAAGTATGGAAGAGAATATAACTTAAATTAAAAATTTTTTTGTCAAAAAATATACTTGATTTAATAATGAAAATTAGTCATAAATAAGATACTTCTTTAGAAAAAATATGAATTTCTATACTTGCTTTGATCAACAAGGAAAAATAATAGCTAGATGTCAAACGATTCAAGATATCGAGGTCTTGAAGAAAATGGGAAGACCAATTGTAGAAGTCAAGGAAATGAAAAATGAGGAGTCGGTTGTTTGTTCGCTTACAGGTAGTCCATCAGACTTTAATAGAGATTACTAAAAAATTTAACAAACAAAAAAAGGGCTTTTAGAGCCCTTTTTTTTGTTTGTGCATTATCGATAAAAAGAAAACTTAATCATCATAAACAAGACATTCCGGTTCATCCGGATTGGCATCGCAGAAAAGTTCCAAAGCATTAGGGTCATGTTTATCCTCTGGATGATGATCCTTATATTCTTCGAGTTCTTTTAACTCTTCAGTTAAATGTCTGACCTTTGGAAGATTGCCCTCTGCTTTTGCAGATTCGATTTCCGATTGATCTTTTTGGATGTGTTCGTCAATGGATTTCATTTTAAGCTATTCGTACTTTAGTAGACATACATAACATAGTTAATTTCTAATGAAATTGCATTATCTATGAACTAAATAAGTGTTCATTACAACATCATTTTTTTTCCGAAATTGATTTATTTATTTTTTAAGTACTCTAATCCCATTATTTCCTCTAACGATGCTAAAACTGGGATTAGTTGATTTGGGTTTAAAGGGAATAAAGCTTTGTAGTAATCTTTCTTCCATTCATTGTCGAAGCATGTCTTTTTTACGTTAGATAAGTTAAAGAATTTTAATCTCCATTCAATAATCTTTTCGAAACTTGATAGTTCTTGTTCAGTACATTTGAAAAGTTTGCTATATATCAATTCCCATCTTATAAGCGTTGGAAAAAGGTAAATATCTGCATAGGTTAACTCTTCTCCAAATATCCAGCCCCCTTTGTTTTTCTGTAGTAAATTTTCAACTTCATTTATAGCTGCGAAAAGATGTTGACTTGCTTTTTCATAAGCTGGCTGGTTTCTTGCGAAACCACATTTATATACGCCATCATTAATACTGTTATTAATTAAATCTAAAAATTTTTGATTACAATCTTTAATGCTTAATGACTGATATTTCGATTCACTTTTTATTGAATTGAGCAGTCTTGTAATCTGTGAACTTTCATTAGACAAAATTTTTACTTCATCTTTTACAAAACTAGTTAATAGAGGTAATGTCGCTCTAAATATGTTCTTTTCATTAGCTTTTTTGTAAAGGTCTGAAAGTCTCATACATCCCTTTAAATTTGTATTGAAAATCCATTCGCCATGCTCAACATCTGCTTTTAAAAAAATAACTTTAACTTTTTTAGATAAATGTTTTATTTCGTGGACGAGTAAAGTTCTTTGACACCATGGACAAGAATTCCCTACCAATAAATAAATTTGTCCATTCTCATTATTAATATCGTATTCATTATCAATTGTTATACCTTTGGGCCTTTTATAATTACCATGTAAATCCGATGGTGCGAAGCCATTCATTAGTTGGGTCCAAAACCAAAACCAGAATTTTTTGGAGGCCTTAATAAGGTATTTATTTTGCATAAAATTTTATTTAAAAAAAAATGACTGTTCAAAGAATACTTATCGTTTCAGGTACTCATGGGAATGAAATTAATCCTGTTTGGGCGGTTAAACAATTTAATAGAGAGGAAAATAGTTTAAATCATGGTATTGAGTATGAGTACATCATAGGTAATCCTGCTGCCTATGAAAAAGGGTACAGATATATAGATGTAGATTTAAATAGATCTTTTAAAATAACTGAGAATTTTGATCAACATAAGAATAGCTTTTATGAGACTAATAGAGCCAATTTTTTAGTAGATCAATTTGGAATTGACGGATCTAAACCCTGTCAAATTGCAGTCGATTTGCATACTACTACTGCAAATATGGGAACTAGCATTGTTTTGTATGGGAGGCGATTCAAAGATTTTTGTTTAGCTGCGTTACTGCAGAACAAATTTGGATTGCCTATTTATTTGCACGAAAAAGACAAAGCCCAAACAGGCTTTCTTGTAGAAGCTTGGCCATGTGGTTTAGTTATTGAAATAGGAGCTGTCGCACAAAATTTTTATGATCCAAAAATCATAGATAGATTCTTAATAATCATTAGATCTTTAAGGGAAGAGATATTTAAATTAAGAAACAATCTTATAGAACTTCCCAAGGAATTGGTTGTTCATGTTCATCAAGGGAGTATAGATTATCCAAGAGATGAAAAAGGATATATTGATGGTCTAATACATCCTGAAAGAATAAACAAAGATTGGGAAATGATTAAAAAAGGAGATCCATTATTTCTTGATAGCCAAGGAATAATTCATAAATATGATGGAGAACAATTGATTTGGCCTGTTTTTATTGGCGAAGTCGCCTATAAGGAAAAAAAAATTGCCATGAGTTACACGAAGAAAGAAGTTATTAGTTCTAACAATCAATGGGTTTATGAGTTTGAAAGCCTTTAAATTAAGAAACAAGGACAATAAATTGGTGAAAACTAATAAGGATTTTTTATTTAATAGATAAGTTTATTTAATATTTAATACTTTTATTTTTTTTTGCTAAGTCTTAATCCTTAAAAACTTAAATTCTTTCGCTCCAATAAATAACAGCTCCAAAAGCCTCTAATTGCAGTCTTCTATGCTTAGCATCTCTTAAGGAAACCACCTCTTTCGATCTTTTTCCGTTGAGAAGCCATTCGATTATCACCAAGTTAAATCCTCAATAACAAAGAAAATATTAAGACATGGAGGTTATGTTCTTTGATATTGCAAAAAATAAGTTTACTTAAAGAAAAAAAAATTACACATTTTTAGCGATTTTGGTCTAAAATCTTCGAAGCGGAATTTATTTTCCGTTTTTATTTACACGTCTCACTTTAGAGACATATTTTACGAACTCATGACAACTATTCAGCAGCAGCGTTCTTCGCTGTTAAAAGGTTGGCCACAGTTTTGTGAGTGGGTAACATCAACTAACAACAGAATCTATGTTGGTTGGTTCGGCGTCTTAATGATTCCATGCCTACTTACAGCAGCGGCTTGCTTCATCGTTGCATTCATCGCAGCACCACCAGTAGACATCGACGGAATTAGAGAGCCAGTTGCTGGTTCATTCCTTTATGGAAACAACATCATCTCAGGTGCAGTTGTTCCTTCATCTAACGCTATTGGTCTACACTTCTACCCTATTTGGGAAGCAGCTACTGTAGATGAGTGGTTATACAACGGTGGTCCTTACCAGCTTGTAATTTTCCACTTCCTAATTGGTATCTCAGCATACATGGGAAGACAGTGGGAGCTTTCATACCGTTTAGGTATGCGTCCATGGATCTGTGTTGCATACTCTGCACCAGTTTCAGCAGCTTTCGCAGTATTCCTTGTATACCCATTCGGTCAAGGTTCATTCTCTGACGGAATGCCTTTAGGTATCTCTGGAACATTCAACTTCATGTTCGTTTTCCAAGCAGAGCACAACATTCTTATGCACCCATTCCATATGGCTGGTGTTGCTGGTATGTTCGGAGGATCTTTATTCTCAGCTATGCACGGTTCACTTGTTACTTCATCTCTAATCAGAGAAACAACTGAGACAGAATCTCAGAACTATGGTTACAAGTTCGGACAAGAAGAAGAAACATATAACATCGTTGCAGCTCATGGCTACTTCGGTCGTTTGATCTTCCAATATGCAAGTTTCAACAACAGCAGAAGTCTTCACTTCTTCCTAGCTGTATTCCCAGTTGTTTGTGTATGGTTAACTTCAATGGGTATCTGCACAATGGCATTCAACCTTAACGGTTTCAACTTCAACCAGTCAGTTGTTGATGCAAACGGTAAGATTGTTCCTACATGGGGTGACGTTCTTAACAGAGCAAACCTAGGTATGGAAGTAATGCACGAGCGTAACGCTCACAACTTCCCACTTGATCTAGCAGCAGCTGAGTCTACAACAGTAGCTCTTTCAGCTCCAGCTATCGGTTAAGCTTAAAGTTCTTAAATTTACAAGCCCCCTCTTAGGGGGCTTTTTTTTGTTTAATTTTCAATTGGTTTCATATAATGTTTATATAGATAAAACATTTGATATTTCTATGAGTAGTAGTTTTGGAAAAATTTTTCGTGTTAGTACTTTTGGAGAATCACATGGTGGTGCAGTTGGAGTTATCCTTGATGGATGTCCCCCTAAGTTAAAAGTAGATATAAAACTAATACAAAATGAATTAGATAGGCGCAGACCTGGCCAAAGTGATATTACAACACCCAGAAATGAAGAAGATAAAATTGAAATATTAAGTGGAATAAAGGAAGGGTTAACACTTGGAACTCCAATAGCGATGTTGGTAAGAAACAAGGATCAAAGACCAGGAGATTATGGTAATTTGGAGCAAGTATTTAGACCTTCTCATGCAGATGGTACATATCATTTGAAATATGGAATTCAGGCAAGTTCTGGTGGTGGAAGAGCCTCTGCAAGAGAAACAATTGGAAGAGTAGCTGCTGGTGCTGTAGCAAAACAATTATTAAAAAACTTCTGTAACACTGAAATACTATCTTGGGTAAAGCGTATACATGATATTGATTCTGATATAAATAAAGAAAAAATTTCTCTCAACAAAATAGATTCTAATATTGTTAGATGTCCTGATGAAAAGGTATCAGCAGAAATGATAGAGAGAATTAAGGAATTAAAGCGTCAAGGAGATTCTTGTGGCGGTGTTATTGAATGTCTAGTAAGAAATGTCCCTTCTGGTCTTGGAATGCCTGTTTTTGATAAATTAGAAGCTGATTTAGCGAAGGCTTTGATGTCTTTGCCTGCCACGAAAGGCTTTGAAATAGGTTCAGGTTTCTCTGGAACTTATTTAAAAGGAAGCGAACATAATGATGCCTTCATTAAATCTGATGATATAAGGAAGTTAAAAACAATATCCAATAATTCAGGCGGTATACAGGGAGGTATAAGTAATGGCGAAAATATTGAGATGAAGATAGCTTTTAAACCTACAGCAACTATCGGGAAAGAACAGCAAACAGTAAATGCTGAAGGAAAAGAAGTTTTGATGAAAGCAAAAGGGAGACATGATCCATGTGTTTTACCAAGAGCAGTTCCTATGGTTGATGCTATGGTGGCTTTAGTACTTGCTGATCATTTACTACTGAATCAAGCTCAATGTGGCTTAATCGAAAGTTAGTAGTTTTGTTAAATAAATTATATTTATCTTTGATTTAATTATTTTTGAGCCATTCATATATTTTTGGATCAAATTTTTTTTTAATAATACCTTTATCTCCAATCACGATTGCTTTGTATCCTAAAGATTGATAAGTTTTTACATCATTGATTGATAGGCCTCCAGCAGCAATGAAATTAATACTTTCAAAGTTGAGTATATCTATGGAACTAGCTTTACTTTTTATTGGATAAATTTTGATAATGTTGCAATTTAAATTTATCGCTTCCTCGAGATCTTTTAAATTTTTAATTCCGGGTATTAATAAATAATTTTTTGACTTCGAATAATTAAAAAGTTCTTTATCCCAAAATTTCATCATAGAAAAATTTAATCCAATTTTTAATGAATCTTCTATTGATTGCTTATTAACTATGGAGGCAGAGCCTAAATTAATTTGTGGAAAATTGAGTTTGATTTCGGATACAAAATCCAACCACTTTTCGTTGTTTGACCAACTTATTTCAATATTTTTTAATCCTAATTTTACTAAGCTTTCTAATTCTTCAAAAAATGAATTTCTTATAGAAGTATTTGAGTAAATATTATCTTCCGGTTTTACGAGTAAAAAAAAAGATCCTTTTAGCAGCAAGTCAGAAAAAGAATCTTCTTTAATATTCATTAAATATTTGTTTTTTAATTAGATATAATTCGCTACTTTGACTTCTGATCGGTTTAGCAAGTCTTGGATATCTTCAGTATCTATGGTTTCTTTTTCAATTAGCATTTGAGCCATCTCGTCAAGAACAGTTCTATTATCTGTTAAAACTTTTGTAGCTCTCTTATAGGCAACATCAACAAGTTCTGAAACCTCTTCATCAATTGTTGCGGCTGTGTCTTCAGAAAAATCTCTTGTAGAACTCATATCTCTTCCGAGAAACATTCCACCTTGAGATTGACCTAGAGCGACTGGACCTATTTTGTCACTCATGCCGAATTTAGTAATCATTTGTCTTGCTACATTGGCAACTTGCTGTAAATCATTTGAAGCTCCGGTTGTTACCTCTTCTTCACCATAGACTATTTCTTCAGCAACTCTTCCACCAAGAGCTACAGCCATTTGATTTTGTAAATAAGAACGAGAGTAAAGGCCAGATTCCATTCTTTCTTCACTTGGAGTAAAGAAGGTTAGACCTCCAGCTTGACCTCTTGGAATGATAGAAACTTTTGCTACTGGATCATAATCAGGCATTAATGCTCCAACTAGTGCATGACCAGCTTCGTGATAAGCAACTAATTCTTTTTTCTTATCACTGATGACTCTATCTTTCTTTTCTGGGCCAGCCATTACTCTTTCAATGGCGTCACCGACTTCGTCATTACTTACTTTATCTAAATCTTTTCTAGCTGCTAGTATTGCTGCTTCATTTAAAAGATTAGCTAAATCTGCACCAGTAAATCCTGGTGTTCTTCTGGCAACTTTATCTAAATCAACGTCTTTTGAAAGAGTTTTATCTTTCGCATGGACATTTAATATCTGCAATCTTCCAGCATAATCTGGTCTATCTACTGTTACCTGTCTATCAAATCTTCCGGGGCGCATTAAAGCTGAATCTAAGACATCAGGTCTGTTGGTGGCAGCAACTATTATTATTCCTGAATTACCTTCGAAACCATCCATTTCGGTTAGGAGTTGATTTAATGTTTGTTCTCTTTCATCATTTCCTCCGCCCATACCAGCACCTCTTTGTCTTCCAACTGCATCTATTTCATCAATAAACACAATACAAGGAGCATTCTTTTTAGCTTGTTCAAAAAGATCTCTAACTCTGCTAGCTCCAACTCCTACAAACATCTCTACAAATTCTGAACCAGATATTGAGAAAAAAGGTACACCTGCTTCTCCTGCGACTGCTTTTGCTAACAATGTCTTTCCTGTACCAGGAGGGCCAACTAGAAGAACTCCTTTTGGAATTTTTGCTCCGACCGCAGTAAATCTATCTGGACTCTTAAGAAAATCTACAACTTCTGTAAGTTCTAATTTTGCACCTTCAACACCAGCAACATCTGAAAAGGTTACTTGTGTAGATGGTTCCATTTGCAGTCTAGCTTTGCTCTTGCCAAAACTCATGGCAGGGTTACCGCCTCCAGCATTACCACTTTGGGATCTTCTGAAAAGAAAAAATAGGCCTCCAATTAAAAGTACTGGGAAAATCAAGCTACTAACAGCCTGTTGCCATGGATTGGCTAATTTTGTAGGAGTTACAGCTATATCTACATTATTCTCAGTCAGTATTTTTAATAAATCTTTGTCAGGGGCTAAATTGACCTCAGACCTGCTCCCATCATTTTCAACAACCTGAGCTGTGGCATTATCTGGGGATATTAGGACTCTACTGATTTCTTTATCCTGCACTGCCTCTATAAAATCACTGTATCTTAGAGTCTTTGTAGAATTTTCAGTACTAGGTTTATCAAAAACTGAAGTACCAATGAAAATTACAGTAATAACAGCTAGGACATAAAGTCCTACGTTTCTCCAACGTTTGTTCACAATAAAAAAGCTTTAATAAATCTATAATACTAATAATAAAACAATATTAAGAGCGTCTTAGAACATCAACTACACTTTTGAATGCAAACCATTCAGGAATTGGTTCGCCATTCCTCAATTTCTTTCTAAATTCAGTACCACTAAGTTTCATGATTTCATAATTAAATTCTTTGGCTTCTTCAGCTGTTATATATCCTTTTTCCTTCGTATAAACTAAATTTTTTGAAGGAACAGTTTGCATCATCAATTCATCTGCACACTTATTCGCAAAATTTTGGGCGTCATATGGACCATAAAAATCTTCACCAGTTGATGACGACTTACAACCAGCCATATCTCTACCAATAATAAAGTGGGTGCAGCCATAATTTCTTCTGATTATCATATGTTGAAGAGCTTCTCTTGGACCTGCCATATGCATTGAATAAGGTAAAAAAGCCCATTTTATTCTTTCATCAGATATTTCCTCTTCTAATTCTTTATAGGTCAAATATCTAACTTTTCCAGGGATATCATCTTGTTGAGTTGGCCCACAAGTTGGATGAACTAAGACAACTGAGTTAGAGGAGACATTATCTGAAAGTAAGGCATTAGTAAATAATTCATAATGTGCTCTATGAATTGGATTTCTGCATTGAAATGCAACTACATCATGATTTGATGGCAGTGTAGATCTAACTTCTTCTGGGGTTTTGCAGGGGAATTCTCTAATTGGTAGTTCAAAACCATAAACTCTTCCTCCTATATAAAATCTACCTCTCTCGTTAAAAATCATCTTAACAGCAGGATGATCTAAAGAGTTAGTACCATAACAAAGTTCAGCTTCTAAGGATTTGTCAGGCTCCCATTTAGAGCTAACTTCTAAAACTGCTATTTTTTGTTTTTTATAAGTAAGCAATATTGTCTCTCCAGCTTTTACTTTTTCATTATTTGAATCAAATACAATAGGTAAGCCAAAAAGTAACCCGTGTGTATTTCTATTATTTTTAATTACCGAATTGTAGTTATTTTCATCCATAAAACCTTCCAATGGAGAAAAAGCTCCAACCATCAAAAGTTCTACATCGCATGCATTTCTCTCGCTACATTCAAACTCATAAGTAGCATTAGAGATAAGATCATTTGTAAGTTTTTTATCTTTGATAATTAAATTTTTTAGTTCTCCTCCATAAGGCGGTATTAGTCCATCAGTATCTGTTTTACTTTTTTGTTGTAATTCCATTTTTAAAATTGATAAAGAAAAATTTTGAAAAAAAAAAGAGGGGTTTAACCCCCTTTTTCTCTTGAGTAAGATTTATGCCTTTCTTCCGTAAAGCTCCCCTATTATTTTTACATCAAGTGGATCCTTTGAACCCATATCTGTATCTGAAGGTTGGATAGCTTCAAAAGTACCAGCAAATTCGTCTGTGTCAGAATCTACATTGTTGATTGAAAGAGTAATAACGCCAGTACCATTTACATCAACTTTAATATTTTCTTTTGCAAGTTCTTCGTCATCTCCTCCTAATGCAACTAAACCTTGAGCATATTCAACACCAGTATTTTTAGCTCTTGCTTTAGGATCTAGAAAGTCACCAGTTCTGTAGTTAGGTGTAAATGTTGAACCATTAACCTCAGTGCCTGGCTCAATAGATGAAGGTAAATCAGCAGTAAGATCTTTTGCTGAGAATGCGAATGGCACCTCTAAACCACCAGGAGTTAAAACAGTTATAAGTTGAAAATCAATACCACCCTTTTCAGTGAAAGTTCCTGAATCTATATCTCCATAAACTTCTGTGACTGTGGTGTTATTTCTAGGACTTATAATTTTTGTAGAAACAAATTCTGCAGCTTTTCTTTTTGTCCCTGGCACTTTTACATAAACTTCTGTTGGATGCATACATATTCCTTTAAGGCTATCTCCATTCCCTAGAGATATTGATCCGACAAGAGATGAGTCTAATGTAGGGCAATCATTAGCTTTTCCTGTGTTAACAACATCTGTGAATTGTGCATTTCCTCTTTCAGAAAAAGCAAATGTTTTAACAGGTACGAAAGCAAAAGTTATACAAATTGAAATAACAAAAGCTAAGAAAGAACGAATTCTCATAATTAAAGTTGCAGTAAAGTTCTGTGACGATAGATTAAAGGTCATCTAATAAGTTCAGTACGGATATTACAAGGGAAAGGACCATAAAAGATAGGACTATTAAATCCTCGAAACAACCCGTAGCTTTTTAGATTTTAAAAAACTGGAATCATTTTAAGCTATCACATTATTTTTAATGATTAAGATTACAAAAAAATACAAATTAAAAAATTTTTTTTTATTTTTTAAATGAAATAATTTGGGTTATTAATTTATTTGCTAAATCAATTTTTGATGTTTTTTTAATGTAGTGTTCCATATTGTTAGTATCGAATAGCCAGCCTTCATTTTGTGCCAAAAAGCCAAATCCTTGACCTTCAAGATCAATTGGATTTGCGAATAGATAATCACAACCCTTTTGGATAATCTTTTCTTTAATTGTCATTCGTGCTTCTTCGATAGATCCTGTAAAAGCACAAAAGCCTACAAAAACTTGGTTATCTTTTTTTGATTTACTAATTGTTTTTAAGATATCTGGGACTAGCTCAAAGTTTTGATTCAAATGAGCATTAATTTGATTTTTTGGAATTTTGGCTGAAGTATCAGAGGTTATCTTGAAATCAGATACTGCTGCATTCATGAAAAAATAATCGCAATTTGATATTTCATTATTAAGTTCCCTAATTAAATCAACACTATTTTCAATTTCATATCTTTTTATTCCATCAGTAAGATTCTTGTCGATTTTCAGAGGCCCATGAACATATTTTACTTGTGCTCCTCTGAACCTCGCTACTTGAGAAAGAAGTAGGCCCATAGCTCCAGAACTTTTGTTAGTAATGTGTCTTGCCGCGTCAATTTTCTCTGAGGTACAACCTCCAGTTATTAAAATTTCTTTATTAAGTAAATCTTTGCGATATTCATTTTGTTTGTGTGAAGCTATAAATTCAAGAGCTAATTGGATTAGATCATTTGAAGGTATCTTACCGATGCCAATAGCATCACATGCTAAGAGACCTTCACTTGGTTGCAAAGATAAAACATTTTCGTAATTCTGTAAATTCTCATAATTTTTTTGGACAGCTTTATTAAGCCACATTTTTGTATTCATTGCTGGTGCAACAATAATTGGCTTTATATTTGCTATTAAGATGCTTGGAATCAATCCCTCAGCATTTCCAGTTACCCATTTTGCTAATGTTGTCGCTGTTAAAGGGGCGATGATTAAAATATCAGCCCAATTACCTAGTTCTATGTGAAGAGGTGTTGATTGACTATCAGACCATTGATCATTTTCTAAAATGCAGGGGTTTCTACTTAAAATAGAAAGAGAAAGCGGCTTTATTAATTTTTCTGCATTTTTTGATAAAACGCATCTTATTTCATAATTTTCTTTCGCTAATTGGCTAACTAATAATGGAATTCTTACAGCTGCAATACTCCCAGTTATTAATAAAAGAACCTTTATTTTGGAGTCCTTAGTTTTAGTTTTCATCGAAAGGTTCCTGATCGAGGAGATGGGTATAATTAGTTGTTAATTCAGGCCTATTGATTGCAAGTGCCCTCAGTAAATGCCAGTCCTTTAAACCATCAAATGGACTATTATAATTATCTTCCTCTAGCCTTTTAGCGAGCTCAAGGGTCATTTCTTCATCAAAAGAATTTACTAGTTCCTCACTTATTTTATTTTCTGAAATAAATTTCATATTGAGTAAAGTCAATATACTCTAATAATAATGCTTCAAGTAATTTTTTAAAATTGATATAAGAATTAAGTATATATTTTCAAGGGTATTATAATTTTTAATTTCTATAATCTTTCCAAATTTTTGTTAGGTCATTTATCTTCATTCTCAATCATAAATATGCAAACTCTCCTTTTCAAAAATATTCTTCCTTAAAATATCCGTGTAATTATTTACATCATGTCGCAAACCAAAAGAGAGCAAGTCATTAGTCACATACGCTATTTAAGGCAAGAGCTCAGAGAAATGCATTTAGGAATAAAAGAAGATAACCTTTTCCCTGAACCAGGCGAATTAAGAGGATTAATGGCTCAGTTCGAAGCATTACTTGAATTAATAGAAGGAAATACTAAAATTCAATCAAATTCTGAAGCGGCCTAGTTTAATGAAAAATGGTTGTTAAACCTCAAAAGACAAAATTTCAGCTAAAAATTGTGGAAAATATTCAGACATTAAGTTTTTGGGCTAACAATCCATGGCGAAGATATTCAATATCATTGATTACTCTTTTAATCGGCTACTTTTTTGGAAGTTCTCTTGGTATGGTAAGTGCCGTTGTGGAACTCATGGATCCTGTAGCCGCGTTTTTAGCAGTAGTTTTTATTGAGTTTTTAATACTTCTAAGAAGAAATTTTAGATTTGAAAGGAAAAAAAAATTTTTAGTACTTTTATTAGATTCTTTAAGATTGGGATTGTTTTATGGTTTCTTTACTGAAAGTCTTAAGTTGCTATAAATTTAGTTGTTGTGTTTTTGTAACAGATAAAGCAAAGCCATTCTTATGGGGATACCATTTGCAACTTGATTATTAATTAAGCAATTAGGATATCGATCTACCACTTTGCTACTGATTTCAATATCTCTATTAATGGGACCAGGATGTAGAATTGGGATCTCTTTATTATTTAAGGATAATTTCTCTGGGGTTAAGCCATAATCCAAACTATATGAATCAATGCTACTTAGTAAATTTTCCATCATTCTCTCTTTCTGGAGTCTTAAAACAATAATCGCATCTGCAATTTTTATTGATTCTTCCAATGATCTAGAAATCTTTATGGAACCTCTTGATTTAACAGGATCTTCTGTTTGATTTGGCGCGGGGGTTTTTAAAAAATTGATAAATTCATCAGGTATTAATGTCTTAGGACCACATAAGATTATATCGGCGCCGAATGCACTCAAAGCCCAAAGATTTGATCTAGCAACCCTTGAATGATTAACATCTCCAATAATTAAAATTTTTTTGGAATTTAAAACCTCTGGATTCAGTGTTTTTTTGGAAAAGAATTTTATCAATGTATAGATGTCAAGCAATCCTTGGCTTGGGTGACTATGTAATCCATCTCCCGCATTAAGAACCGAAGTCTTGGAATTTATTGCATCAAGTTTTTTTGCGATCTCAAAGGTAATGTAACTTGATGAATGTCTAATAACTAATGTATCCGCCCCCATAGCAGAATAAGTTATGGCTGTATCAATTATTGTTTCGCCTTTTGTTAGAGAGCTAGAGGATGGCGCAAACGTTTGGACATCAGCAGAAAGTCTTTTTGCTGCAAGCTCAAAACTATTTTTTGTTCTTGTACTAGCTTCAAAAAATAAAGAAGTTACCAAAGTCCCTTGTAAGGCCGGTATCTTTTTTGTTCCTGCATTCTTTAGTGCATCAAATCTATTAGCTAATTCAAATACTGACTCATAATCTTTAATTGAAAAATTAGCTAGTGTGTGGATATGTTTATGAGGCCAAATTTGCATTACGCTTAAAAAGATAAATGATTATTGAAATTTAGGTGTTCTGTCACCTTTTAATCTTTTACTTACACTCCTACTATTTTTGAGATACCAACGCCATTTTATATTTTTTGCCTTTGATATGCCAATTCTCGTAGTTTGAATAAGATCTTTTTCTTCTAGATTGGATTCTCTTGGAGAAATCCATAAAGATTTGTTATTAAGAACTTCAAGTGCGTTAAATGAAATGTCTACACTATATGTTTTAGTTACTAGGCCAGGTCCCGAAGCTAATCTTTCATTCTTATTAGAGATAAAAACCGATCTTATCAAAACACCACTCGCAAAATTTTCTTTATCAGTAACTATGTTTAAACAATGATGAATGCCATAAGATTTGTAAATATAAAATGTGCCAGGTTTACCAAATAATGATTTGTTTGATTCAGTCATTTTACGGTAGCCATGACAGGCCTCTTCTTCCTGTGAATAAGCTTCAGTTTCAACAATAACCCCTTTAACTTGATCTATCTCATTATTTTTTTTTATGAGGTGGCAGCCTATTAAATCAGGAGCAACAAGTTTAGAGTGCCGAAAAAAAAAATTTTTTGGAAATAATTCTTCTTCTATTTTTCAATATCTATCTATAACATATTTAGCTGAGAAAAATAATTAAGGCTATTAATTTATAATGATTTTCAAAAAGATGTGATTATTTTTTAAATTATTTATAATTCAAAGGATATATAAATATTATGTTCTCAATAAACTATTATTTAATAATAAAGATATTAAAGACATGTCAAAAATAACTAAAGAGGAAGTTAAAAAAGTTGCTCATTTAGCGAGATTAGAACTTAACGGGAATGAAATTAATAATCATGCAGAACAATTAGAAAAGATATTGGATTATATAAAACAACTTGAAAAAATTGATACAGATGATGTCCCCTGTACAACTAGAGCTATAGAGGTTGTAAATGTATTTAGAAAAGACGAAAAGAAAAATTCTGATTGCAATGAAGAACTTTTAGAATTGGGCCCATCGAAAGAGGATAAATATTTTAAAGTACCAAAAATTATTAATGAATGAGTAAGTTAGTTGCTTCCAATAAATGTTTTGTTGACTATCTTTAATAAAAATTTTTTTATTTTAAAGCTTGGATATAAATTTATGATTTTTCGTATTTTCCCCCTCTTTTTACTATGACTCCTTACACCTATTAATAAATCATAAATAAAGTTAAAAATGTCTTCTTTACTTTCAAATATACCAACCCTTTGGGGGGAGCCTTTTTTATCCAATAAAGGCTTGGTTTTTTCATAAGCTATTTTGTATTCAAACCAAGGAATCGAAGGCCAAAGATGATGAATGAGATGATAATTTTGTCCCATTATTAATAAATTCATAAATTTGCTTGGATAAACTCGAGAATTTATCCATTTATTTCTTGATCGAAATGGTCTATGGGGTAAATAATCAAAAAATATTCCTAAGGTAACCCCGACCATTAATGCTGGACCGAACCATAAATTATAAATTAAATTCATAAAGTCAAATTTCAAACCTGCCAAGATAATTGTTATGAATATTGATCTTTCAATTCCCCATTGTAGTAATTCATATCTTCGCCAAAGTTTTCTTTGAAAGAAAAATACCTCATGATAAAAAAATCTAGGAGCAATTAGCCAAATTGGACCAAAAGTACTGACAATATGATCTGGATCATTTTTGGGGTGATTTACATGTATATGATGTTGTAAATGAACTCTCGTAAAAACTGGAAAGCTAAACCCTAATAGAATTGCTGAGCCATGACCCATTGCTTGATTTATCCAAGGAACTGGATGAGCAGCTTTATGACAGGCATCATGAATTACAGTACCTTCAATATGTAAAGCTAAAAACGCAGTGGCTACAAGTAAAGGTAAAGGCCAAACACCTCTATACCATTGCCATATGCTAAGAAAAGCAAGAAAATAACCGCCAAAAAATAAACCTAATGTTGGGTTCCAAAAACTTGGCGGATCTACGTAATTTTTAATCTCTTTTTGCCAATTAAATGTTTTTGAAGAATTAGTTTTTTTCGTTGTATTTTTACTGGTTAAGTTTGAAATCGTTTCTTTTATTCTTTAAATAATATAACTAATATTTTAAGATGATTGCATGCTTAAACATAAAAAATTTCTTTTAAGAGATTTTTAATTGAATTTAATGTGTCAAATTAATCATCTTGAGAAAAAAAATTTTTAAAATAAACCTCTTTCAATTATTATTTTATTTGAGCGGTCGTGGCGGAATTGGTAGACGCGCGAGTTTTAGGTACTCGTATCTTCGGGTGTGGGAGTTCAAGTCTCCCCGACCGCACTTAAGGAAATTCTGATAGATAGTTTGCTTATCTATATCAACTCTTATAATTTAATTGAGTAGTTAATCTAATGAATAGTTTGATATTTTACTTGGGAACTTTTTATATTGTAATTGGGGTCATTTTCCTGACTGTACCTATAATTTATCTTGAGCTCGGCAAACCAAAAGACTTAATAAAAGCTTTTTTTAATTTATTAATAGGTTTGATATTAATAATTAAAAATAAAACATTAGATGAATCATTTTTTGTAATTTTCCTTTTTTTAACAGTACTAGTTATTTTTTATCTAGTAGAGATTTTTTTATCTAGATGGTACCAATTAACAGATATCGAAAAGAAAAAATTAACTACCTTTGTGGAGTTTAAAAACAACTTTTCGAAAATATTAGAGTCTATTAATCTTGTATTTGGTGATTTCACGAAACCTTCAAATTTTTTTAATTTTGGTAGCAATAATAAAAATACAATCCAAAAAAAGTGGGTAAGAAATGATAAAAATGATAATATAAAAGTCTGAAATTAAATAAATTGGTTATTTGAAAAATCCCAAAAAAACTACAGGTCAATTAAGAAAGAATATAATGAATTAGATTTATTTAAATAATTCTTTTGATCACCAATATTTTTATATCGTCGTATGAAATCTCAAAATAGCAAAGAACAAAAATCAGACTTTTCTTATAAAGAAACTTTAAATTTACTAAAAACTGACTTCTCAATGCGTGCTAACTCAGTTGTAAGAGAACCTGAGATTCAAAATTTTTGGGCAAACAATGATATTGATTTCCAATTAGGTTCAAGTAATTCAGGCGAAATATTTACATTACATGATGGGCCTCCCTACGCAAATGGAGCGCTTCATATGGGTCATGCCCTTAATAAAGTTTTAAAAGACATAATTAATAAGTACAAAACCTTAAGAGGATTTAGGGTCCATTTCGTACCTGGTTGGGACTGCCATGGATTACCTATTGAATTAAAAGTTCTTCAGAATTTAAAATCTGATGAAAGAAAGAATCTGGACATTCTAACTTTAAGAAAAAAGGCTACAGATTATGCCCATATCCAAATTAATAATCAAAAGGAGGGTTTCAAAAGGTGGGGCATATGGGGAGATTGGAATAACCCTTACTTAACTCTGAAGAAAAGTTATGAATCTGCTCAGATTGGAGTATTTGGGAAAATGTTTTTAAATGGTTATATATATCGAGGTCTTAAACCTGTGCATTGGAGTCCAAGTTCAAGGACTGCACTTGCAGAAGCAGAATTAGAATACCCTGATGAACATTATTCAAAAAGTATTTATGTTTCATTAAAAATCACTAAAATACCTGAGGAAATTCTATTAAATTTCACCCAAGAAAATCTTAATATCAAAAAAGATTTTTTTCAAAATAATTCTTTCATAACTATTTGGACCACTACTCCTTGGACCATACCTGCAAATGAAGCAGTTGCAGTAAATCCAAAAATAAATTACGTTTTTGCTATCGATGAAGAGAAACGAATTTACCTTTATGCAAAGGATTTATCTTCTGAAATAAGTAAAAAATTTAATAAAGAATTCAAGATGCTTCTAGAGGTTAAAGGCTCTAAATTGGAAAATATTGAATATCAACATCCCTCTAAGAATAAAAATTGCAGAA
This sequence comes from Prochlorococcus marinus XMU1412, assembly GCF_017696315.1. Taxonomy (NCBI): domain Bacteria; kingdom Bacillati; phylum Cyanobacteriota; class Cyanophyceae; order Synechococcales; family Prochlorococcaceae; genus Prochlorococcus; species Prochlorococcus marinus. Next base: position 230,173 of record NZ_JAAORJ010000001.1, read on the forward strand.
TTGTAATTGGAGGAGATTATATTACTACAGAATCAGGGACTGGCATTGTTCATACTGCGCCTGGTCATGGGATAGATGATTTTAATGTGGGTCAAAAATATGATTTACCAATAACATGTGTCGTTGATGAAAAAGGCAACTTAAATGAATATTCTGGTCAATTCAAAGGATCAAATGTCCTGAAAGATGCAAATGATTTAATTATTGAATATTTACAAGGAAATAATTTACTTCTATTACAAGAAAATTATAATCATAGATACCCGTATGATTGGAGAACCAAAAAACCAACTATTTTTAGGGCAACAGAACAATGGTTTGCGTCTGTAAATGGCTTTAGATCATCAGCATTAAAGGCAATCGAAGATGTTGAATGGATGCCAGAGACTGGAAAGAAAAGAATTTATTCTATGGTTGTTGGTAGAGGTGATTGGTGTATTTCTAGACAAAGGTCTTGGGGAGTCCCTATTCCAGTTTTTTATAAAAAAAATGGTAATGACATCCTCCTTAATAACGAGATAATTAATCATATTCAAGAACTTTTTAGTGAACATGGAGCAGATATTTGGTGGGATTGGGATGTTAAAAATCTTTTGCCAGAAAATTATGCAAAAGAATCGGATCTATGGAAAAAAGGAACAGATACAATGGATGTTTGGTTCGATTCAGGATCTAGCTGGGCCGCAGTATGTGAACTAAGAAGTGAATTAAAGTATCCAGCAGATCTTTATTTAGAGGGCTCAGATCAACATCGAGGATGGTTCCAGTCTTCTTTGCTAACATCTGTTGCGGTCAATAAAAAACCTCCATATAAGAAAGTTTTAACTCATGGTTTTGCACTTGATGAAAACGGCAGAAAAATGAGCAAATCTTTAGGAAATGTTGTTGATCCAAATATTATTATTAATGGAGGTAATAATAAAAAAACTGACCCTGCTTATGGTGCTGATGTTTTAAGGCTATGGGTTAGCTCTGTAGATTATTCAGTAGATGTTCCAATTGGTTCAAATATACTCAAGCAACTTTCTGACGTATATAGAAAAGTTCGTAATACTGCAAGATATCTTCTAGGTAATATTCATGATTATGATCCTAAAATTGATAGTTTTGAAATTGATCAATTGCCTCTCTTAGATCAATGGATGTTAGGCAGATTAGTTGAGGTTACAGATCAAATATCAAATGCTTATGAAAATTACGAATTTTCAAAATTTTTCCAAATCTTGCAAAGTTTTTGCGTTGTAGATCTATCAAATTTTTATTTGGATATTGCGAAAGATAGGTTATATGTAAGTTCTAAATCAGAATTTAGAAGAAGATCATGTCAGTTCGTCATGTCAAAAGTTGTTGAAAATTTAGCCGTACTTATTTCTCCAGTGCTTTGTCATATGGCTGAAGATATTTGGCAAAATATTCCATATTCAACTGAAGAAAAATCAGTCTTTCAAAGAGGATGGCCAATATTTTCGCAGTCATGGAAAAATCAAATACTTAATGAGCAAATTGCAAATTTAAGAAATTTGAGAGTTGAAATTAACAAGGCTATAGAAGGATGTAGGAACAAACAAATAATTGGAGCAGCTTTAGAAACTGAAGTTAATTTTTTACCTAAAGATAAAGTTTTAAAAGATTCACTTACTTGGCTAGAAGAATTTGGCAATCAAGATGTAGATTTATTTAGGGACTGGCTTATAGTATCAAACTTCCAAGTGGTATCCGATTTGGTGGAGAATTCTCTAATTATTGATAATAATACAATTGGTAAGATTCAAATATTAAAAGCTCAAGGTCAAAAATGTGCTAGATGTTGGCATTATCAAAAAGAAACTTTTAATGGTATCCAAAATACAAAATTATGCAAAAGATGTTCAAATATTATTAATTCTGAATTTATTTAGATCCAGTTTTTTTGATTCAAAAAGAAAACTGAGTTTGAATTTTCTCTTATAAAATTTTCTTCGGTTTCTGATAGCGGTGCTTTATAAAGTTTAAAGTTTTTAATTATATATGTAAGTGCAATAACTTTTTTTTCTGAATCTATTTCAATTGGATGAGTTGTTGAGCTACTGTAACCTCTGAAAATAAGTATTTCTAATTGTTCTTTTTGATTTTCTTTTGGAATAAAACCCTCTAGTTTAAGTATCCTATCAGGCATCAAGGAACTTATTTTTTCAAGACTATTTATTAAATCAATTTTTGCCATTTTCTGAGAAGCAAGAGTTTCTACCATTTTTAGGTAATTTGATTATTGACCATTGAACAAGGCCTAAAATATAAATTAATAATGAAAATAATCCCAAGAATTTTGCTACCGGCTGAGTAAAGTTAGCTCCAAAGAAAAAATTAAATAAATTTTTTATAACAATATATAAATTTGAAGAAGGCTGAAGCCATATTGCACACGAATCCGAATTAATAAAATAAAAGCAGTTGAAGTTTTGTAAACTCTGAATAAAGAAATTGAGAGATATAAAAGTTAACGTCCATCTCCATATTTTTGTCGTTGTGGTCAGGGAGTAAGAAAAATTATATTCTCTTAATTCATCATTAATATCGTTCCAAAACCAAACTGAAACTGTCATTAATAATGTTGAAATATTTGTTATTACTAAAGCATAATTATACTTTCCTATTAAAAGTAAAAGGCTTATAAAAAATAAAAGGGATATTTTCCAATAAATTGATAGAAGTTTAATAACTGCTTTATTTCTTTTTTTAATTGACCAGACGGATAGAGTAACAGGAATTCCAATAAGGAAAATTATTGAAAGTTGAAAGGATAGCCAAATAGAAAGTTGATTAAAAACGTTCAAAACTTTTTCTTTTTAAACACATAATAATTAAACATCAAACTGTTACTTTTGATCTTACCATTGTCATAGTTATGAATATTATGCATCCTTATATTATTGCCTAGAAATATATTAATAATTGTATGAGACAGCATGTTAATCCCCTTAGTAGTAATTTCAATCAAATTGAGAGAATACCTTCTTTGAGCGAAATGTTTGATGATTCTAAATCGAATCTTCATTTGGATATAGGTTGTGCTGCTGGTGAGTTTCTTTTTGATTTAGCTTTAGTTAATACCAGTTGGAATTATTTAGGAATTGAAATCCGTGAGAAATTAGTCAAAAATGCTAAATTAAAAGTGTTTGAAAGAGAAATTAAAAATCTATATTTTATATTTGGAAATGCTAATAATATTTTGAATGATGTCCAAAGTAAATTTATTGTCAAAAATCTAAAAAGTCTTTCTTTTAATTTTCCTGATCCATGGTTTAAAAAGAGACATCATAAAAGGCGTGTAATTCAGCCAGAATTTTTTAATATTCTTTCAAATTCTTTGCAAAAAGGTACCTTAATTTTTATCAAAACGGATGTAAAGGATTTATTCGATTATATGGATTACACCATATTAAGTAGTTTTTATTTTAAAACAATAGATAAAAAAGATTTTAATTATTCGGAAAGTTTTAATCCAAATAAAGTTAAAACTAATCGGGAAAAATATGTGATTGTTAACCAACTTGATATTTTTGAAAGGATTTATATCAAAATTTAATACATCGTTATTTCATTATTTTCTCAATTTCTAAAAAGAGTTTGTTTGTTATTTCGCTTGATAAATAATCAACTTTCTTATGACTTTTGGCCTCAACGAGAACTCTTATAACGGGTTCTGTACCGCTAGGCCTTATATAAACTCTACAATTATCCGAATATATTTTCTGAAAAAACTCTATAGTTTGATCAATTAATATTTTGGTTTCTGGATTTAATTTATTAAGATTAAAATTTAAATTGATATTGGTTAGTTTTTGAGGAAACGGTTTGAAACTACTTTTAAGCCAATCATTTAAATTAATATTTTTCTTTTTACAATATTTGGAAATTTGAAGTGCAGTCAATATCCCATCTCCACAAAAGTTATTAATTTTTGAAAGTATATGGCCTGACTGCTCACCTCCTAAAACAGCTTTTTTTTTCTTAATTGCTTCATGCACATATTTATCTCCAACATCCGTTCTATATAGAATTCCTCCAATTTTCTTCCAGGCTTTTTCAAATCCTAAGTTTGCCATTTGTGTTGATATTAGTAAATTATTTGCGAGAATTTTTTGTTCCATAAGTTCTCTTCCCCAAAGAAAAAGAATATGATCTCCATCTAAAACATTGCCTTTAGAATCTATTCCAATTACTCTATCTGCATCACCATCGAAGCTAAAACCCATATCTGCATGACTATCTTTTAATGCTTTTTTTAATGGTTCGAGGTTAGTAGACCCACAATTCATATTAATTTTCAACCCATTTATAGAGTTATTGATAACTTTTACATCAGCACCAAGAGACTGAAAAATTTTTTTTGCGCAGGTTGTCGCTGATCCATAGCATGTGTCTAAAATTATTTTTAACCCGTTTAGATTTTCTCCTCCCATTGTTTGGATAAGGCTTTTAATATAAATATCCATAAGATCTTTATTTGTATTTAAGGGAATTATTGTTGTAGGAACTGATATATTTTGATTTGTCTCTTCAATTATTTGTTGAATTTTATTTTCAAAATATTTAGAAATTTTTTGACCATTATGATCAAAAATTTTTATGCCATTATATTCTGGTGGATTATGACTTGCAGATATCATGATCCCACTACTAAGATTCTCTTGTTTGATTACAAAAGGGATCGCTGGGGTAGGGCATATTCCAATATTTATAAATTGTTTGCCACTTTTATTTATACCTTGTGTTATTGCCTGAAGCAGAATATCTCCGCTGATTCTTGTATCTCTCCCAATTAATATTGGACTTTTCTTCTCTAAAGTCGTACCTAGAGCATATCCTACTTTGTAGGCTAGAGAATAAGTTATCTCTTCATTAAATTTTCCTCTTATTCCATCAGTACCAAAGAGAGATTGCATAATTAGGTTTCAGGAATCAAAGAAATTTTGATAATTATTCATTTTTTTATTTTATCAGTTGATTAAAAGCTTATAGATTGAGATACTCTTTATTTGTTTAACTTATTTAAGATGTTTTTAGTTAGTTATGCTTCAATAGTGCAATCTGAAAATCGAGAGCAAATTTTAAAGACAAATTTAAAAATTATATTCATATTGATTATATCTATTGTTATGGTTTCACTGCTTTTGTTTAAAAATTTCTTTTTTAAATCAACTTATCTTTTAAAGAGTTTTGGAGAATTATCTGTTGAACCTGAAATAGCTTTTACAAATAATAAGCCTACATTTATGGAATTTTATGCTGAGTGGTGTGAAGTTTGCAAAGAAATGGCTCCTCAAGTGTCTGCTTTTAAAGATGAATACGAAAAAGATATTAATTTTGTTTTTTTAAATGTTGATAATCAAAAATGGGGTAACTATATCCAGAAATTTGATGTCAACGGGATTCCTCAAGTTAATCTTTTTGATAAAAATGGTAGTTTAATATCTACTTTTATTGGTAAACAAGATGAAATAACAATAAGAGAATCAATTAATAATTTAGAAAAAGAAGAGAAACCCTATAGGGAAATTATTAATAATGAATTTTCAACAATTCAAGAAAATAAAAACAATGAGGTTAGTCCTCGTAGTCATGGATAGAATTACCATTCTAAAGATTTCGATACAATCGGAAAACTTTGTTTAAAAATAGACTTGCAATCTTGGGCAATGGACTTGTGTTCTTTTTGGGTACCGTGACCTGATCTTAAATGAATATAATGGATCCACGATCTGCATGATCCAGACATATATATTCTTGTTGGAGTTGCTAATGGTAAAACAAATCTCGCACATTCTTTGGCTACGCCTTCAGCAAGTAAATCTTCATATAATTCTGAAGCAGCCTGAAAATGCAAACCAATTTTTTCATTGAATCTTTTTTTTAACTCATCAGGTAGGTCAGGGATGGAATTTTGTCTATTTTTAAAATCTTGACGCCTCAACTCTGGTAAAGGAATGTTACCCAATTGGGAACTATCTGCATACCTCTGTGAAAATTCCTGGAAAGTAAATGACCTATGTCTTAAAATTTGGGCAGCTATTCCTCTGTTCGTTTCGATTTGTAAGGTCATAAATGACTGTTCAAAAACACTCCAATGTTCATTTTTAATGCAATAACTCAATAATTTCGAATAGTCCTCATTCTCCTGATTTTTTGGATTACTAACTCTTGCGATGTAAGCCATTGTTTTTTCTGCATCAGGAGTTAGCGAAATTAGTTCAACTTTACTCATTTTAGATTTTTGCAAGAGTTACTTTTTCTGGCTGGTTTTGATATTTACCTCTTCTATCTTCATAGGTTGTAGAGCACGGATCACCTTCAAAAAAGAGTAGTTGGCAAATACCTTCTTCAGCATATATTCTGCAATCTGCACCTGAACTATTACTAAACTCTAAAGTTAGATGGCCTTCCCACCCTGCCTCTGCGGGCGTTGTATTAACAATAATTCCAAGCCGGGCGTAAGTACTTTTGCCTATACAAATTACAGTTATATTTTCTGGTACTTTCATCTTTTCTAAAGCAACTCCTAAACCATAGGAGTGAGCAGGAAGAATAAAATAGTCTCCATCATTATCATGGTGAAGAACAGTTTTCTCTAAATTATCAGGATTAAACTTTTTGGGGTTCATCACAGTCCCAGGGACATGCCTGAAAATTAGGAATTCTTTTGATGAAAGTCTTAAATCATAGCCATAGGATGAACATCCGTAACTCAAAACTGGCTTTTGTTTATTCTCAGGCTCAAGATGTCTCACCAAATTTGATTGAAAGGGCTTTATCATGCCTTCGGCAGCTTTTTGATTTATCCAGAGATCATTTTTTAGCATTGTTTTATGTGCGAAGTTCGGTAATTTGATTAGCCATTAATAATAAATCTTTAGGTATATCTGTACCAGTAAGGATTACATCTCCAGATATAAATCGGTTTTCAAGTGTTGAAATCAAATCATCTTTATCGATAATTTTCTTATCAATAGCTAAAAAAATTTCATCAAGTATGATTTGGTCATTCTCTCCAGACTGTATTTCACTTTTACAAAAATTCCATAATTCAATAGTAGATTCATGAATAGATTTTTTTAAATTCTTATTATTTTCAATTGTCTCAGAATTATATTGATCAAAGGAATGTGATGATCTTACCCATGTTAAATTACCGCATAGCTTTACTGCATTATCAACTCCTTGCTTGACCCCTCCTTTCATAAATTGTATTAGTAGCACTTTCCTGCCAAGAGCAGCATTTCTCAGAGAGTCTCTAATGATGGATGTGTAGCTACCTCTATATGAAGATTGATAGATATGAATCTGTCCGTTTTGTGAAAATTTTTTTACGTTAATTTTCCTTGAAGTATTTGTTTTTACAACATCAAGATTACCTTTGGAATATGGGTTAGGTGAACTAATTACCATTATTTAGATTCTTTCTACATGCAGTATAATTAGAATCTAATGACGCTGCATATAGTGTAATTTTACTTAAAAAAGGGTTAAGTAATCTGAAGCTGAATGAAAAAAGCTTGTTGATAAACTGATAAGAATTGAAAATTGTTACTGTTGATACAAGATATTTCATTGTGTCTCCTTAAATTTTTTAATAGTCAAGACATTTATGATACCTGCTTCACGAGGATTCAACCGCTTTAGTTCGCAACATTCCGGACAAAGTAAAATTAACTCTGTTGGAGAACGTTTTCCAATAAATAGAACTTTAATGGAAGTTATTAAAGGTCTAGATGGTGCAAGCACAGAAATGGTTGAGAGGTCTAAAACAATATTCTTCCCTGGAGACCCTGCTGAAAGGGTTTATCTTATAAGAAGAGGAGCAGTAAGACTTTCAAGAGTTTATGAGTCAGGTGAAGAAATAACTGTTGCTCTTTTAAGAGAGAATAGTCTCTTTGGTGTTTTATCTCTTCTAACAGGTCATAGATCCGATCGTTTTTACCATGCCATAGCATTCACGAGAGTTGAAATGATAACAGCACCTGCAAATTCTGTTTTAAGAGCTATAGAGGAAGATGCATCAGTCGGACTGTTACTTTTACAGGGGCTTTCAAGTAGGATCCTGCAAACTGAAACAATGATAGAGACTCTTACACATAGAGATATGTCTTCTCGTTTAGTAAGTTTTTTAATGGTCCTTTGTAGAGACTTTGGAGTTGCAGGTGAAAAAGGTATTACTATAGATTTAAGGCTTTCACATCAGGCAATTGCTGAAGCTATTGGCTCTACAAGAGTGACCATTACAAGATTATTGGGAGATTTAAAGGATTCAGGGCTTCTTAATATTGAAAGAAAAAAGATCACAGTGTTCGATCCAATTGCTCTTGCAAAAAGATTTAATTGATTCATCATAAATTATGATGTATAGAGTATATGCAAAAGTGTGGCTTGGATTTTAATTGTTTTTTTAATATTACTAGGGGGATTAATTGCACCATTTGGGGATATTCTTGGAACAAAGATTGGTAAAGCAAGATTTAGTATCTTAAAATTAAGACCGAAAAAAACAGCAACCATTATAACTATTATTACTGGTGGGTTTATTAGTTCAGTATCAATAGGTTTATTGATTTTAGTAAGTGAAGAATTCAGACAAAGGCTTTTTGTTGATATTCCGTTTCTGCAAAAAACTTTAGATGAAAGTAAAAAGGCCTTAATCCCTTTACTGGAAGAACAAAAGGAACTAGAAGGTAAAATTATTCAAAAAGAAAAGGAGTTAAATCAATTAAAAAATAATATTAATGAATTTAGGAGAGGAAATATTGTTATTAAAAGAGGACAAACTTTGTTTATAGCTGAAATTAATTCTAGCTCAAATGTAAAACTAGACTTTACAAAAATCTACAATGAAGCTGATAAATTTGTTAAGAAAATTGTTATTCCAGTTAATAAAGAAGCAAAAAATATTCTTTTGTGGAGACCTAGTGATATTACAAAAATTAAGACAATAGCTGCAGAGGGTGGTAACTGGATTTTACTCATCAAATCAGCAACAAATGTTTTAAAAGGTGATAATTATGTTTTTGTATCTCCTGATTTATTAGAGAATAAATTTATAGTCAAAAAAGGGGAAGTTATTACTAGTTCAGTTCTGGGAGAAAGTGATTTAAATCTTAATTCAATAAATTCAAAAATTAAATCATTGCTTAGAGAAACAAGGGATGAAATCAAATCAAAAGGATCACAAGTTAGTGAAATTAAAACAAATCGAAATTTTGTAAAAAAAATTAGAGACTTTCTTCAAGAAAATCAAAATATCAAATTTAAGTTAGAAGTAGTATCTTTGAGAGATAGTAAAACTATAGAACCCATAGTCGTTGAAATCAATATTTTAAAGGTTGCATCTTAAATGACGAGAGTTATAACTATTGATCCCGGGAAAAGTAAATGCGGCTTAGTATTAGCTGAATTAAGTGAAAAAAAAGTTTGTGAAGCGATTATTCTTAAAAGTGAATTAATTGAGAATTATGTCAGAAATTTAATTGCCGCTGAGGACATATCACAAATTATTATTGGCAATGGTACCACAAGTAGAGAAATTAGAGAAAAACTATATTTTTTTAAAAAAGAAATAATAACTTTTGAGGAAAAAAATACCACCTACAGGGCTAAAGCAAGATATTTCGAACTTTTCCCAATTAGTGGTTTGAAGTTTTTAATGCCTAGGGAGGTTTTTATCCTTAATAAAAACCTTGATGCGATATCAGCATTGATAATTTTAGAAGATTATTGCAAAACGAAGTTCTCTTTGAATCAAAATATAGATTTTAAAACTTGGCTGAAATAGTGAACTTATATTCATGCCCTGTTTCTAGTTCATAATCTTTTTTCAATAAGAATCTCAATAAGGCATCCTCAATTAATGCTCTTCCCAAAGGTGGATTTACCTTTAATAGACCTTTATTAAAGGACCATGTAAAAGTCCATTTAAATTGACTAGCTACCACAACACCCTGAATTTGCTTTTTTGAGAAGCAATATTCTTTAACACTTACATTGGCAATCGTTTCAGGTTTTGAACGCATTTCTTAAGGTTGGTCTTTGTCAAAAGAATTTAATTCATTAATTATGAATTCTTCTTTTTTAGTATTTATTTGTTCTAGGGATTCTATTACTCTCTTATATACTTTATCCAATATTGATTTTTCTTCTGGAGAAATATTTCCTAATACATATGAAATGGTATTTAAATTATTTTTTCCTTTTATTACAGGAGGTGAACCAATACCAATTCTTATTCTCTTAAAGTTTTGTGTCTGTAATTGTTCAATGATGCTTTTCAGCCCGTTATGTCCGCCTGAGCTTCCTTTTCTTCTAAATCTTATTTTTCCAAGGGGAAGATCTTTATCATCGACTATTACATAAATCTGATCTAAATTTATTTTGTACCAATCAACTATTGCTCGGACAGCATCACCACTGTTATTCATAAACGTATTTGGCAAAAATAACCTGAAATTAGAATCATTTATTTTAAATTCTGAGCAGGAACTTTTAAGCTTATCTTTTAATAAAAAATTTGAATTATATTTTTTCGAGAGATATTTAAGCAGTAAAAAACCAATATTATGTCTGCTTTTTGAGTACTTTTTACCAGGATTACCCAATCCAATTAAAAATATCTCATTCATGGTGTATTTCTCATTCTCTTTTCATTGAGAATTTTAAATATATAAGCAAACTATAACCTAGTAAATTAAAACAAAGGTTCTAAAAAAGGATTATTTAGACATATTCAAAATTATTGGGATAAATTCTTGATAGATTTTAGAAGTCTAGTTTCCATTCCAATCTACTGAGAAACCCTGTAATAAAAGCGATTGGTTATAAATTTGTAGAAGAATAACTAAAAAAACCAAAAGTAGTAGGCCAATTACTGTCATTACAGGAACTGCTCCCCAACCGGGTACAACTTTTCCTTGACCTGAATTGCCAATTGCTTTTAAAAGACTTCCTAAGGCTGTTTTTTGACCCATGTTAAATTCACAAAATCGAATATTATTTCGCTATTGTATAAGAACTTATACATAAATTGTTTACAAACTTAGCAAAATTGATGCAAACTTTATCATCTACTCCAGATCCTGCAGTTTCCGTAGCTGTAACAATTCTAGCATTACTGTTAGCTTTGACCGGTTTTGGTCTATGGACTGCCTTTGGACCTAAAGCAGCAAAGCTTACTGATCCTTGGGATGATCATGACGATTAATTAATCCTTAAAGTATTTCAAAATTTTCCAAAAATACAAAAGGTAAACTTTTGATCATAGTTTAATTATAAATTTAATAGTATATAAATCTGTCAGCACTAGTATTTCCATGCTCGCCTTAAAAATTTCTGTTTACACTATCGTCTTTTTCTTTGTAGGAATATTTCTATTTGGATTTTTAGCAAGTGATCCAACTAGAACGCCAAACAGAAAAGATCTAGAAAGTCCTCAAGATTAATTTATTAATTAAGATAATTTAAATTGATTTCCAGAATTTCTAAAAAAGTAATATTTTATTCCTTTCTGTTTATTAATTTTCTACAGCCATCACAATCAGCTGAATCCCCAAAAATTAATAAAAATACCAATAAACTAAATGTTGAATTAACTCTATCAAAAACACCTAATGATGAGATCCCACCAAGTTCTTCTGAAAATTTAAATGAAACTATTACCTATGTAAATTTATTTCAGAAAAATTTTGATTCACTTTTAGCGGCAAATGACGAAAAACAACAAGAGTTAATAATCCAATCTGATAAACAGTCTGAAATAAATGATGTTATTTATGCAGAGGGAAATGTATCTGTTTCTTATAGGGGCAAACTGTTTAAAGCAGATACTTTAATTTACGATAAGTTAAATAAAAAAATTAGTGCTAAGGGTAATGTCTCTTTAGTACTAAGTAATCAAATTTTTAAAGCTTCACAATTGGAGTACAGTTTTATTAATGAAAAAGGCTATTTATTAGATGTTAAGGGGTCTATTGATACTAATACCTTATTGGAGGACTTGTCCTCAAATTTCAGCTCATTAGACTCTAAAAATATAGAAAATTTACTTGAATTAAAAAAAAAGGAAGTTTTACATACTCCTAGCGAGATTGAGAATTGGTTATTTTTTACAGATAAAATAAATATAGATGGAAAAAAATGGAAAAGTAAGCAGGCTGTATTTAGTAATGATTTACTAGAATTTAAACAAGTTAAATTAGCAATTAATTCACTAGAAGTTATTCCTGAAGAAGATAAATTACGATTTAATTCATCATTAAATTATTTGATATTTGAAGAAAAAGTTTCAATACCATTTTGGATTGGAGATAGAACTTTAACTAATTCTGGAGAATTCTTTAACTTTGATAACAGATGGAATTTAGGTTATGACAATTTAGATAAGGATGGATATTTTATTGGGAGAAAATTTAACTCTATTGATATATCAGATGATTTTGTTCTTGATTTGGAGCCGCAATTTTTGATTCAACGCTCACTTAAAGGCTATACAAAAAGTTTTGTAAAAAAGGATGAATCAATAACTTCTGAGAGACTTAAAAGAAATACGAATTTTGAAGATTACTTTGCTCTAAGATCTCTCATAAAAGGCAAAAAAAATAATTGGGATTTAGAAATAGAAAAGAATATAAATACTTTTGATTTGAATAAATTTTCAGATGGATTTAGATTCAAAACTAAATTGAGTAAAGAAATTGATTTTTTAGATTCAAAGTGGGATATAAGCCTTTATGGAATTTATAGAGAGAGAGTTTGGAATGGTTCATTGGGTGAGGCTGAAATTTACTCAGGTTATGGTACAAAATTACAAAAAGAAAATACTTGGGTTGTAAATGGCATTAAAAAGACAGAAATTTTTTCTTTAGGTTTATCTGATATAACGGCAGAGGCTTTAAATACAAAAAATCTAGTAACTAATCTAAAAGCTAACTTGTTTTATGCTCTCGATCAGAAATTTCCCTTAAATATTGAATATCCTAATAATAAAACTATAGATATTTCATATAGATACATTCCTAAACCAGTCACTAAAGGATTTAGTCTTAATACGCGATTAGAAGCATCATCTTCTTTCTACGAAAACGGAAATCATCAAGAATATTTAGGTTTAGGTATAGGCCCAGAATTAATATTGGGTAATTTTAAAAATAAAACTTTTGACTATACTCGTTTAAGCATTTTCTCTTTTTATCGATTTAAAAGTGGAGAGAGTGTTTTTAAATTCGACCAAAATAACGATAATTTCACTTTGAATCTTGCTTTTGATCAGCAATTATTTGGGCCAGTAATACTGAAAAGCTTTGGGACTTTAAATCTAACGAATGATTCTGATAATTACGGTGAATTTATAAATTCTAAAATCTCATTAAATTGGAAAAAAAGAGCCTATGAATTTGGTATTTTTTATCAACCTCATAATCAAGCAGGAGGAATTTCTTTTGAGTTATTTGGATTTAAATAACTATGTGAAATCAGAATTAAAATTTAAATAGGGTAAATCATTAAATTTATTTTCAATTAGTTTTTCATTCTCAAGCAGTGTTGAAGTTGCATCCCATTCTCCTGATAAAAACATTCTTCTTGAGCTTTCTTTAATCTCAAGATTAAAACTTAAGTCTTTTGATTTTGCTAATGAATTTTGAAGATCAATTTCTAAGAATAAAAATTTATTATCCTTATTTTTTTGAATTTCTTGGATTGATTTTTTTGGTAGGGTAAAACATGGGATTCCTATTGCAATACAGTTACTGTAGAAAATATCGGCGAAACTCTCTGCTATGATTGCTTTTATGCCCCATCTCATAAGTGCTTGGGGGGCATGTTCTCTGCTGGAACCACATCCAAAATTGCTATTAACAATTAGTATTGTGGCATTTTTGTTTTCCTCTAGATCGAAAGGATGCCTTCCCTTTAAAGTTTCTCTATCATCCTCAAAAACAGATTCACTCAATGAATCAAAGTTAACACACTTCAAGAAACGCGCTGGAATTATTCGATCTGTATCAATGTCGTTACCAATCAAGGAGATACATTGACCTTTTATTTGTGTAATTTTTCCAATTGGTAGGGTAAACTCGGATTTCATTAGTTGATGAATTCTCGAACGTCACTGACTTTGCCATTAATTGCAGCCGCAGCAACCATTGCTGGACTCATTAGTAGTGTTCTTCCACTAGGAGATCCCTGTCTACCCTTGAAATTTCTATTACTAGAACTTGCACTAACTTGATTACCTATTAGCTTATCTGAATTCATTGCTAAACACATTGAGCAGCCGGGTTCTCTCCATTGAAATCCAGAATTCTTAAATATTTTATCAAGACCTTCCTGTTTTGCTTCATCGGCGACTTTTTCTGAACCGGGGACCACAAATGCTTTTACATTCTTAGATACTTTTTTATCTTTTAATACTTGAGCTGCAACTCTCAAGTCACTGAGTCGCCCATTTGTACAACTGCCTATGAAACAAACGTCTACCGGGATATCTTTTATTGGTTGTCCTGGCTTGAAACTCATATATTCGTAAGCCTCTTCAGCAACTAATTTGTCATTTGGGGACAATTCATCTAAGAGAGGGATTTGTTGATTAATGCCTATACTTTGGCCCGGAGTAATCCCCCATGTAACTGTTGGCTCTATTTTAGAGGCATCTATTTTAATTACATCATCATAAATTGAATCTTCATCGCTTTTTAATGATCTCCACCATTTGAGCGCGTTTTCCCAATACTCATTTTTTGGTGCGCATAATTTATTCTTGATGTAGCTAAAGGTCTTTTCATCAGGGTTTATATAGCCGCATCTGGCGCCCCCTTCAATAGACATATTACATATTGTCATTCTTTCTTCCATTGATAATGCGCTAATCGCAGGGCCTGCGAATTCATACGCGAAACCTACTCCAGCCTTTACACCAAGTTCATTAATAATATGAAGCACTAGATCTTTAGCATAAACCCCATGAGATAATTTATTTTCACACCAAATTTGCCTTACCTTCAATTTGTTCATGGCTATGGTTTGGGTAGCAAGAACATCCCTTACTTGGCTTGTACCTATACCAAAAGCAATTGAGCCAAACGCGCCATGAGTTGAAGTATGGGAATCTCCACAAGCGATTGTCATGCCCGGCTGGGTTAGCCCCAATTCTGGGGCTACTACATGCACTATTCCTTGATTTCCACTACCAATATTAAAAAATCTTATTTTGTGTTGTAAACAGTTCTTTTCAAGTGTTTCAATCATCTGTTCAGCTAGATTATCTTTGAAAGGCCTGCTCTGATTATCTGTTGGCACAATATGATCAACAGTAGCAACAGTTCTATCAGGGAATTTTACTTTTAATTTTTTGTCTTTTAAAGCACCAAATGCTTGAGGACTAGTCACTTCATGGATAAGATGAAGACCAATAAATATTTGATCAGATCCTCCAGGAAGAGTTGAAACTTTATGTAAATCCCAAACTTTATCAAATAGGGTATCTTGACTCAATTTGTAAAAATAGTTACTTACTATTCGATAATAGGATTAATCGGAGGTTGTTCAAACACACATTTACACTTAGTCTTTGAATTTCTATTCGATTTCGTGTTGAGTTAAATTGTTTTTTTATATTAGTTATATGATTATTCGGTCCTGAAATTGAGATATAGACAAGTCCAACCGGTTTATCTTGACTGCCTCCGTTGGGACCAGCTATTCCACTAATTGCTATTGCCCAATCTGCTCCTAATTTCTCTTTTACATTAATTGCCATGGCCTCACAAACTTCTTCAGAAACTGCTCCATATTTTGAAAGCTTTTCTTCAGAAATATTTAATAATGAATTTTTTAGCTCATTACTATAGGAAACAATACTACCTTGAAAAACTTTAGATGAGCCTGATATTGAGGTTAGTGATGAAGATAGAAGGCCTCCGGTGCAGGATTCGGCAAAAACAATAGTTTGATTCCTCTTGGTTAATTCTTTTATTAAAACGCTAGGAAGAGTATCGTTATCCTCTCCAAAAATAAATTTCGAAAACTCTTTTCTTAATTTTTCTTTTACAGGCTTAATTATATTTTTTGCTTCTAGTTCGTTCTTTGCTCGCGCGGTGATTCTGAGTTTCACCTCTCCCAAGTTTGCATATGGAGCAACGGTCGGGTTTTTAAGATTTAATAGATCATTAATTTTTTCAGCAACGCTAGATTCTCCAATGCCTGCAAATTTAAGAGTATTTGAAAAAAAGGAATAACCATCTGAGAATTTGGTTTTAATGAAATCACATGCCGTCTCTTCCCACATGGATTTCATTTCACTTGGTACTCCAGGGAAAGTAAGAATAGTAAATCCTTTTATTGGTTCCCATATCATTCCTGGGGCAGTGCCCCTAGGGTTTTTAATTATTTGAGCATTTTTTGGGAAGAGACATTGTTTCCTTAAGCTAGATGAATCGTCCTGTAGTTTTGAGTTTGGCAGTTTTTGTTTAATTTCATCCCATAAGAGCGGTCTTTCAAAAAGAGATACATTAAAAGATTTGGCTATTGCTTCAGTAGTTAAGTCATCTGGGGTGGGTCCCAAGCCACCAGTTGTAATTAGAAGATTACTTCTTTTCGATATTTCTTGAATTACTTTCATAATTCGATCACAATTATCACCGACAGTTGATTGCCTAAAGTGGTTTAAGCCTAATTGAGATAACTGTTCAGAAATCCATTGAGCATTTGTATTGATAATATTTCCTAAGAGTAGCTCTGTTCCAATAGAAAGAATTTCAACTCCCTTGGAGTTAGGACTCATTTAATTGATGCTTCAAGTTTGCCTTCATAAAGAGGAAAACGATTACATAACGTTAATACTCTTTCTTTACATTGACTTTCAATCAGTGAATCGTCTGGGTTAAGTAATCTATCAGCAATTATTTCGCCAACTTCAGCAAAAGCATTCTCATTAAAGCCTCTAGTAGTTAAAGCAGCAGTCCCCAACCTTAGTCCGCTGGTTACAAAAGGTGATTCAGGATCAAATGGAACAGTATTTTTATTTGCAGTGATATTCACTTCACTTACAAGCAAGTCAGCAATCTTACCCGTCATATTGATACTTCTTAAATCGAGTAAAACAATATGGTTATCAGTGCCACCACTCACGATATTGATACCTCTATTTATTAAAGTTGAAGCAAGAACTTTTGCATTTTTTATTACTTGTTGGGAATAATTAACGAAATCTGGCTGCAAGGCTTCTCCAAATGCAACTGCTTTAGCGGCAATTATATGTTCGAGGGGACCACCCTGAGTTCCAGGGAAAACAGATTTATCAAATTTCTTTCCAAATTCTGCATCTTTACACAAGATAAGCCCCCCTCTAGGCCCTCTTAATGTTTTATGAGTAGTTGTAGTTACTACATCACAATAAGGTATTGGATTTGGGTGAAGTTTACTTGCTACAAGACCGGCGATGTGTGCAATATCAGCCATTAAGAATGCACCAACTTCATCTGCAATATTTCTAAATGACTCAAAATCGATTGTTCTTGGATAAGCAGAATATCCACATATGATTAATTTTGGTTTTGTTTCATGTGCTATCTCTCTTATCTCATCAAAATTTAATTCACTAGTTTCTTTATTTACACCATAGTGAACTGCATTGAACCATTTACCACTCATATTTACTGGAGACCCATGAGTTAGGTGTCCACCATGAGATAAATCCATCCCCATGATTGTTTCGCCAGGTTTAAGTAGACTTAGGAAAACAGCAGCATTTGCCTGTGCTCCACTATGGGGTTGAACATTAGCCCAATTTGCATTAAATAGTTTTTTCGCTCTCTGAATAGCTAATTCTTCGATTTCATCAACAAATTCACATCCCCCGTAATATCTTTTTTGAGGTAATCCCTCGGCGTATTTATTTGTAAGGACGGAACCTTGAGCCTGCATAACGGCAATTGATGCGAAATTTTCGCTTGCGATTAACTCAAGATGAGTTTCCTGCCTATTTTTTTCAGAGTTAATAAAATTTGATATTACTGGATCACTTTCTTTAAGATTTTGAAGGATATTCATTGAATTTGATAAGTAATACTCTTAATATAGACGATATTTTTTAGAAAAATATAAAAAGAATATTTCAGAATTTGAAACGCGCCTGGAGAGATTCGAACTCCCGACACCCTGATCCGTAGTCAGGTGCTCTAATCCACTGAGCTACAGGCGCATAATTATGTAATATCTCTGTTTCAGGGTCTCTTAGTCAACTAGATTTCGGGTAAAATATCTATTATTAACAATCTTATTATTAATATGCCTATAAAGTGGTACGGAAATGGTGATTTAGAAGATCCTATCTATAAACATTTTTCTCGAATAGTAAATTTTGTTATTCACTGCATGATATTTACTGCGATTGTAAGTGGCACGTGGCTTTTAAAAGAGATTAAATATGAAATAAGTTATTTTAATAATTTTGCAATTGTCTGGTCAGTACTTTTGGCCTCCCATTTACTTTTCGTAATTATAAAAAAACCTAAAGATACTTCAAAACAATCAACTTAAATCAATATATATTTATGGACTCTCAGATACGTATAAGTGATCTAGAAAATGTTATTTCTGAAAAGGTTTTTATTAAAATAGAAAAGTGGAATTTGTATCTTGGAGACGCTGGCCTAGCTAGGCATCTTGCTATTGAATGTATCAGCAATAAAGATCAAGGCCCATTGGAGGCTGCAAAATTAAGTTTGAAAGCAATAAATGTAAAAGTAGGGGATGGAGTTAATAGTATTCCACTGATTAATTTAATTACTTCTTCACAAATTTTAGAATTAGAGGAGATTTTGGAAATTTTTTTTAAAAACTAAATCTCTTTTTTTGAAACTTTAAATTTATTTACTTTCAAGTATTTTGTAAGTAAATAATAAATCACAAAAAAAGTTAGAGTTCCAAATATTAATAATAAAAATTCCGCGAGATTTGAATTGAAGTTATTCTTAGTTTGGAGAATAGTAAAACAAAGTGTGCTGTCTATAAATGCTGCTAATGACATGAGGCTAATTTTCCTCAATAATTCCAAGTTAGGCAAAATTATATTTTCATTGCGCAGATTGAAAGAAAGAAAAATACAAACTATAAAGTTGACTATTACTGAAGATAAAATTATTCCCACGATTCCAAAATTATAAGGAGAAAGATACCCAAAATTCTTAATTGGGGCACCAATTAAAAACCAATCAAAAAAAATATTAAATATTATTCCTGCAAATGAAGACTTAAAAGGAAAGTTTGTTTTTTCTATTGAATAGTAAGTTCTTACTAATAAATCTCTATAAAGATAAAATGGTATGCCAACTGCATAAGCAATTAATATATTTTTTACTTTTAAAGTTGCTGAATAATCAAAAGATCCTCTTTGAAAAACTAATTGTACGATTTGATTATTGAATGTTATGAAAAATCCCGTTAAAAAAATAGCTGTCAAGAAACAGTACTCTACCCCAGATATCAATTTTTTTTGGAGACCTCTTTTGTCTTTTTCACTTCTCAATTTAGAGAATTTTGGAAGTAATGGCAGAATTAAGGAGTTAGATAATATGCCTAAGGGGGCTTGTATAAGAAAGTTTCCGTAAGCTAGTCCAGATGCTGCGCCTTGAAAACTTGAAGCGAAAAACATATCGATAAAAACATTAATTTGACTTAGACCTGATGAGATAGATGCTGGAATAATTAGTTTGAAAATCCTCCTCTCTTCATCTTTAAATAAATTGAAGGTTGACTCTAATCTTAAGAGACCAATTTTATTTATTTCCCAAATTTGAACAACAAACTGAATTAAAGTACCTGTCAAAGTTCCAAATGCCAGTAATCCCGTGTAAGTAAAGAAATTAGAAGATGTATTTTCTTGGTTGAAAATCCAACTAAATAAAATAAAAAAAATAATAGTTACGCTTGTTATTGCTGGACTTATACTTGATAAAAAGAATTTTTTTTGGGAATTTAAGGCGCCAAAGCTTAAACCTATGAAGCCGGATAAAGGGATGCAAGGTGTAAGTATTTGTAATTGGTAAGTGGCAATAGATTTAGTTTCGTAACTTAAATTCGGGGCCAATAAATCAATTAATAAACTGGAATTGGAGTAAATCAAGATGGCTAAAATTAATAATAATATTGAAAGTTTTATGCTTACTTGAGTTAAAACTATCCCTCCATTTTTTTTGTTAAGCGGAGTTAAAACTGCAACGACTGCGTTATGCAATGGACCATTGATACCCCCAATGATTATTAGCAAAAAACCAGGAATTATATATGCATAATTAAATGCGTCGTATGTTATTCCAACCCCAAAAGCAGCAGCTATAAATATTTGTCTTATACATCCAGCTAATTTACTTAGACAAGTACCAAACGAAATTGAAAAAACATTATTTTTTAAAAATGATTGCATTTGGATTCGTCTATATTTTTCAATAACTTTAAGTTTCAATTATATTTGATTTTTAACTAACGACATATTTATGAATGATCGGATAATTGATTTTGATCCATTAATTGAAGGGGTTTTAATTAAGAGATATAAAAGGTTTCTTGCAGATATTGAATTAGAGAGTGGAGAGGTAGTAACTGCTCATTGTGCTAATACTGGCCCAATGAAGGGACTTTTGAGTGAGGGAGCAAAAGTAAGAATAAGTGTTTCCCCTTCTCAAAAAAGGAAATTACCTTTCACTTGGGAGCAAATATGTGTTTTAAATGCAAAAAATGAGGAGGTTTGGGTAGGTATTAATACTCTGTTCGCAAACAAGTTAATCAAAAAGGTTATTGAGAAAAATCTGCTTATAGAAATAATAGGTGAAATAGAGACAATTAAATCTGAAGTTCCTTATGGAGAAGATAAAAAAAGCAGAATTGACTTTTTTTTAACCCCTAAATCTTCAAATCCTGATAAACGTAACATTTACATAGAGGTTAAAAATACGACTTGGATTAAAGAAAATGTAGCTCTATTCCCAGATACAGTCACGAAAAGAGGCCAAAAGCATCTCATGGAATTAAAGAAATTAATTCCTGTAAGTAAAAGTGTTTTAGTACTTTGTATAACGAGAAAAGACGCTTGTTTTTTTGCCCCTGGAGATGATGCAGATCCCTTATACGGCAATCTTTTTAGAGAATCTCACAGTGCAGGAATGATAACTATCCCATGTTCCTTTGAATTTCATAAAGACCACGTATCATGGAAAGGAATTAAACCTTTGAAATAAATAAAATCTTGATAATTTGAAACTCTTAAAAAAAAATTTTTTAAATTTAACAGATATAGTTTTAAGGCGCAACTATTAAATTGGTAACAACGACTACTAGACACTAATAAGTTTTTTGAGCAAAATTGAATATGAAAGGAAACAGCACAAACTGTTTTTTTGCAGATCTAATTTTTTTTTATGACCACTGCTTTGCAAACGCCTCAAAGGCGCTCTAGGTCCAGACTACAAGATGCAAGTCTTGTTAATGGACCTATGCTCCTTTTGAGGAGTATTCGAGGATTTAGTTCAAACCGCTCAATGTTGTGGCTTGCGACTGTTCCTTTAGCTTTGTTTGGTTTAGGTATTTTTAATCTTTCAGCTCACGCAGCTGATTTACCTGAGTTGAATGCAGCTTTTCTTGCTAACAATTTATGGCTTTTGATCGCTACTATTTTAGTGATCTTTATGAACGCTGGTTTCGCTATGGTTGAGGCAGGTATGTGTCGTTCTAAGAACGCGGTAAACATCCTTGCTAAAAACCTATTCGTATTTGCTCTAGCTGTAACCTCTTATTGGTTTATCGGCTATTCATTAATGTACGGAGGTAGTGTTGCTGACGGATGGCTTTATTTTGGAGGCTTATTTTTTGATCCAACAGTTACTGCAGATATGGTAACTGATGCTGGATTAGTCCCAACAGTTGATTTCTTGTTCCAGTCTGCATTTGCAGGAACTGCGGCAACTATCGTATCCGGTCTTGTTGCTGAAAGAGTTAAATTTGGAGAATTTGTTGTTTTTGCTGTCGTATTAACTGCATTTATATATCCAATTGCTGGTAGCTGGAAATGGAATGGTGGTTGGCTTGATTCTTTAGGTTTTGTAGACTTTGCTGGTTCTTCAATTGTTCACTCAGTTGGAGCATGGGCGGGTCTTGTAGGAGCTATGCTTCTTGGACCAAGAATTGGCAAATACTCTGATGGGAAACCACAGGCTATGCCAGGACACAACATGGCTATAGCTACTCTAGGTGCATTAGTTCTATGGATAGGTTGGTATGGATTTAACCCCGGTTCTCAACTTGCTATGGATCAATGGGTTCCATATGTTGCTGTAACAACTACTTTGGCAGCAGCAGCTGGTGCTATTGGTGCAACTATTGTTTCAACATTAACTTCTGGAAAGCCTGATCTTACAATGATAATTAACGGAATCCTTGCTGGTTTGGTTAGTATCACTGCCGGTTGTGGTGATATGACTCTTGCTGGAGCCTGGTTTGCAGGACTAGTGGGAGGAATAATTGTTGTATTTTCAGTTGCAGCACTTGATGCCGCTGAGATCGATGATCCTGTAGGCGCATTCTCTGTTCACGGAGTTTGTGGTGTATGGGGTACTGTTGTTATCGGTCTTTGGGGTACAGCTGTACAAGGTGATGGAGCAGGTATGGGATTGTTCAATGGCGGAGGTATTACCCTTCTTCTAGTTCAAGCTCTTGGTGCCGCAGCTTATGCTATTTGGACACTGGTTACTTGCTGGATTGCCTGGTCTGTAATTGGAGGATTATTCGGTGGAATCCGAGTATCTGAAGAGGAAGAGACTCAAGGCTTAGATATAGGAGAGCATGGAATGGAAGCTTATCCAGACTTTGCATCTGCTAAATAATCTAACTAAAAATTAATTTAAGAAACCTGACTTATGTCAGGTTTCTTTTTTTTTACGAAAAATTATTTAAAACGTTGTAATATAGGAAAATGGATACTCAAGCTTTTAGACGATCCCTTCATCATTCTGATAGATACAATAGAAGGGGTTTCGATTCTCCAACAAAAAGAGCTCAAGCGTTAGAAGAAGCTTACCAAAGTGATTTGATAAGTTCTATTAGAGATAATAATTTTACTTACACTAAAGGTAGACTAAATATTAAGTTGGCCCAAGCCTTCGGTTTCTGTTGGGGAGTTGAACGAGCCGTTGCAATGGCTTATGAAACTAGAAGACATTACCCAAATGAGAATATTTGGATAACAAACGAAATAATTCATAATCCCTCGGTTAATGATCATTTAAGAAAAATGAATGTAAAATTCATCTCAGCTAAAAATGGAATTAAAGATTTTTCTTTAGTTTCTAATGGGGATGTTGTGATACTCCCTGCTTTCGGAGCTACTGTTCAAGAAATGAAACTCTTGCATGAGAAAGGTTGTCATATCATTGATACAACTTGTCCATGGGTTTCTAAGGTTTGGCATACAGTTGAAAAACATAAAAAACATGTTTTCACATCTATTATTCACGGAAAATTTAAACATGAAGAGACTCTCGCTACAAGTTCATTCGCGGGTAAATATTTAGTTGTACTTGATCTAGAAGAAGCTAACTATGTTTCTAACTATATTCTGGGGAGAGGTAATAGAAATGAGTTTATGAATAAATTTGCTAAAGCTTGTTCTAATGGATTTGATCCTGATAAAGATTTAGATAGAGTGGGAGTTGCAAATCAGACAACTATGCTTAAGAGCGAGACTGAGGAAATTGGAAAGGTTTTTGAAAGGACGATGTTGAAGAAATTTGGACCAGAAAACTTAAATAGTCACTTTTTAGCTTTTAATACTATTTGTGATGCAACTGAAGAAAGGCAAGATGCAATGTTCTCTTTGGTTGATGAAGACCTTGATATTTTAGTAGTTATTGGGGGCTTTAATTCTTCTAATACTACTCACCTACAAGAAATAGCAATTAATAAAAATATTTCTTCTTTTCACATTGATACACCAGAGAGGATATCAGTTAAAGAAAACTCAATATTTCATAAACCATTAGGTTCAGAATTAGAACTTAAAAATAATTTTCTACCTAATGGAAAAATTAATGTTGGAATTACCTCAGGTGCATCTACTCCTGATAAGGTTGTTGCAGATGTTATTGAAAAGTTAATTGATATTGCTTCCTGAATTTGTTATTCATTTATAGATTTGCTTAGTTTTTTTAATTTATTAGTAAGATAATTCCAAAAAATCTACTTTATTAACTAGAATAATGAAAAATTAATGAAGTATGGAAGACAAAGCACAAACTAATCAGGTTCAAACTGCAAGTATGAATAGAACTAAAGCGCCCCAAAAAGTTGAAGTTGTAGTTGCCAATTCATCGTCAGGGTCAGAAGTAAATATCCTTGGAGAACTATCGATTTTTGTTTTAAGAATCGGCTTTTGTGCTTTGATGATTCATCATGGCCTAGAAAAACTTCAGGATCCGCAGGGTTTTGCTGAGTTTGTAGTTGGTAAGTATTTCCCATTTTTGCCTGGTGATCCTGTTATTTGGACTTTTGGAGCAGCAATTACTCAACTGGTATGCCCATTTGGATTGGCTTTAGGGATTTTTGCGAGGCTTTCTTCTCTTGGTCTATTCTCAACCATGGCATTTGCAGTTTATTTTCATCTCCTTGATACTGGACTAGAAGGTTTTCCTTTGGCAGTTGTTGAAGGTCATAATTATGCTTTCGAATTGTCTTTTATATATGGGGCTATTTCTCTCTACTTTCTTTGTGCAGGTCCAGGCAGGTTATCTTTATTCAGAAAAACTAACAAGATTACATATTATCCAAAATCAACATAATTTAATGTAAGAAGTGCCTTTTTTGCGTAAATACCATTGAGATTTCTTTTAAATTGCACATGTCAATACTTTCTTGATCTCTTAAACTTCCTCCAGGTTGGATAATAGCTTTTATTCCATACTCATTTGCTAGTTCTACAGTATCTGCAAATGGGAAAAACCCATCGCTGGCCAAGACAGCACCAGAACATAACCTGCCAGCTGATTTTAATGCAATTTTTGCTGCTCCAACTCTATTCATTTGACCAGCTCCAATACCAATAGTTTTTTGGTCTTTTGCAATAACAATGGCATTAGATTTAACGTGTTTACAAATTTTCCATGCAAAATTTAGATCTAAGTTAATTTGATTACTAGGCTTTTTATTAGTTACTGAAATCCAATTTTCAATTTTTTCTTCACTATCGTCAGTATCTTGAACTAGTAATCCTCCCATTATTGATTTAGTAGAATTTTGATTCTTTTTTGGAAGTTGATCTTTTGAAAACTTTAAAATTCTTAAATTCTTTTTAACTTTTAAAATTTCTAAAGCTTTCTCATCAAAAGATGGAGCGACGACACACTCTAAGAAAATATCTTTGAGGTGAATTGCGGTCTCACTATCAATATTTGAATTAAAAGCGACTATTCCTCCAAAGGCACTAACAGAGTCGCATTCCAAAGCATTCAAAAACGCTTTAGAAGCTGAATTACTTATAGAAGCACCACACGGATTATTGTGTTTTAAAATGACAGATGCAAACATGTCGGTTGTAGGTTCATCTTTTTCTGCGTAGCCAAATTCTAAAACTGTTGAAAGTGCCGACTCTAGATCTAATAGATTGTTATAACTTAAGTCTTTTCCTTGTAATTGTTCTGCTGAGTTCCATCCAACGTTACTAAAACCATACCAGAAAGCTTTTTGATGCGGATTCTCCCCATATCTTAAGGTTTTGATTAGTGGATAAGATTCAATATATTTTGAAGATTGTAAATCTCTTTCTTTGCTTATCCAATTAGATATTGCAGTGTCATAGTCTGCTGTATGTTGAAAAGCTTCAAGGGCTAATTTTGATTTATATGAGTCTTTCAATTCACCTTTTTTACTTTCTTCAAGAAAATTTTGATACTGACTAGGATCTACTAAAACGGAAACATCTTTATGATTTTTAGCTGCAGAACGAATCATAGATGGCCCTCCTATATCGATATTTTCAATAGCATCTTCCCATTTAGCTCCCTGATCTACAGTTTTTTTAAAAGGATATAAATTTACAACAACTAAGTCAATTAACTCAAGATTGTTAGCTTCTACATCTTTTTTATGTCCCGCATCAGTTCTTTTAGCTAATATCCCCCCGTGTATTTTTGGATGTAAAGTTTTAACTCTACCTCCAAGAATTTCTGGAGAATTAGTAAAATCAGCAACTTTAATAACTGGAATTTTTGCCTCTATAAGATGTTTGGCAGTTCCTCCACTTGATAGAATTTTATAATTAAATTGCTCTACCAATTCCTTACAAAATGGGATTATATTTTTTTTATCAGAGACACTCACTAAAGCTAATGGAGACATTATGGGAAAGTTTACTTACCTAAGAATATAAACATGAAATATGCTATTAATCATGAATTTGTCTCGATTAGCTCTCAAACTGCAACTCATAGAATTATTTTGATGCATGGTTGGGGAGCTGATTCAGATGATCTTTTATCATTTGGAAAGGAGATGACTGAAAAAATAAATCTTGATTTTGAGGTAATTTCTTTGAGGGCTCCTGGATTACACCCAAGCGGTCAGGGAAGACAGTGGTATGGATTATACCCACATGATTGGAATGGAGCTGAGGTTGAAGTAAATAAACTTTTAGTTACATTAAATAAATTTGATACTTACCAGATTCCACTAAGAAAAACAATTTTGTTGGGATTCTCTCAGGGGGCGGCAATGGCAATTGATGCGGGATTCAAGTTAAATTTTGGATTAATTGTTGCTTGTAGTGGTTATCCTCATCCCAACTGGGACCCGAAAGAAAAATTCTCGCCATTGATTATTAGTCATGGTTTATTTGATAACGTTGTGCCTATAGATGCTTCTAGGACTATTTATGAAAAGGTAAAAAGTAAGTCTTCTAAATTTTGTGAATTATTAGAATTCGATGGATTTCATCAAATTGATTCAAAATTAATAAATTTTATAAGTTCAAATATAAGTAATATTTTTTAAACAAAAGCATATTCATATTCTTCAATCTCTTCCCAATCATCTGCAGTAAGTTCTAGACCCTCAAATATTTTTTCTTCACCAATTCCTTCAACTACAACTTTTAGTGATGGAAATAGAAAATGATTTTCTTCAGCATATTGGGCGCTAAATAACCCTTTTTCACCCCAAAAAAATCTATCGGTGGTGTGTTCATTTCTTCTGACATTGAAAACTGAAGGCGCAGAAAGACCATTTTCAGCTATGAATCTTCTTGCTGCTGTAACTGGTTTATGTTTACCAGTTTCGATATGATAAATAGGTACATGAGCCATTACTCTTTGGCCAGCCAATCTCCTTCTGCTGATTCTTTTTCTTTTTTTTGACATTGATTGGTACTCCTGAAATTATTAATGAGATTAGTCTTATTTATTTTTACTAATCTTATATATGTGATTTAAAATTCACTTCAAATTACATAGAGGACCCATCAACCCCTGATGTAGCTTAAAATATGAATAAATATTCATATTTAAGGCTGGCTAAAGTCAGACCTCTTTATATATCTTAATACTTTTTTCATATTTTACAAGCCCTTTTTCAAGTTTTTTTTAAAAAAATTTCTCAAAATTTCATTAATTATGAATCTTTCAAAAAAATTTGAAGAACTCATTTTAAAACAGCTAGAGAGTTTTGGTTGCTCAATGGGCGTGACTAATTTAGTAATGTATCTTGCTTCAGCTAAGCAAGGAACTAAAGCATCTTTTGAGATGATTGGTCAATGGCCACAAATTGATAGGCTTCTTACTTCAATAGAAGATGATCCTTCACTAAAGGTTTCATCGCCTAATAGAAGATGGTACCCGCTACAAGAAAACGATATTCTACTTGGTGTCCTTAGGGTAGAAACTGATTTAAAAGGAGGGAATTGGCCAGTATCTCTAGATTCTAGATTAAAAGCGCTTTCAATATCTTTAGCTAAATGCGTCTCTATCGAATTAGAACGTCAAAATAAGAATGAAGAAATCAATTATTTAAAAAATCAGGTCAATGTCATAATCCATCAATTAAGGAATCCATTGGCCGCTATTAGGACATATGCAAAATTACTAATAAAAAGACTTGGTTCAGATGATGATTCTATTGAAATAGTCGAACGCATGATAATAGAGCAAAAACAAATTAATCAATATATGAATTCTTTTGCGAAATTAAATTCACCTGTTCAACTTCCTCTTGAAATTGGAGAAGAAAGATTATTATTACCACCAAATTTAGATAATAAAAAGGTAATAACTGTTCAGAGTTTATTGAGGCCAATATTAGAAAGAGGTAAAGCTAATGCGGACTTAGAGAATAGAGATTGGACTGAACCTTCTCTTTGGCCAGATTGGACTATTTCGCCATTAAAGGCAAAATACGCTGTAATTGCTGAAATTGTGGCCAATTTATTAGAAAATGCGTTTAAATATGCCCAAAAAGATGCTGAAATTGGACTCGCAATTACGAGTAATGGACTTTGTATATTTGATGATGGTAAAAAAATATCCAAAAATGAAAACGAGAAAATTTTTGAAAAAGGTTTTAGAGGATCTGCCGCTAAAAAGAAGGACGGCACTGGTGTGGGACTTTTTTTGGCGAGGAAATTAGCAAAACAAATTGGAGGAGATTTGAGATTGCTGGAAAACAAATCGATTGATAATACTGAGAAATCAAAAAATCTTAAGAAGAAAAATATTTTCTATTTAGAACTACCTATAAAAGAATTGCATGCATAAATAACATTGCAGTTTCAACTAGTACAACACTTGCACCGCAGGCATCTCCATTGAAGCCCCCAATTTTATTACCTAGTATGTTTGGGATATAATAGCTTAAACAAATACCAATCAAAATAAGAATTAAAAATTTAATTAATATTGCTTGGGATGTAATTGAAACAAATTGGTATGCAATGAAAATTAAAAGAAAAATAATGGAGATCAAAGATTCTTTTTTAAATCCATTCCAAAACTTTTTGTGACTAATAGATTTTTTCTTATAACTCATATATTTAAACTTTTCAATAAAAAATAAATTTGAAAATCTTCCCCAAAATAAGCATATAGGTAAAACAAAAATTATTAGGCTTTGAATTTTTAATATGCAAGCAATTTGAATTAGAGTTATAAAAACTAAAGCTTGCACTCCAAAGGAACCAACTTTACTGTCTTTCATGGCTTTTAAACGTCTCTTTTTACCTGCAAAAATACCATCGAAAGTATCCATTAAACCATCTAGGTGTAGACCGCCAGTAATTAAATATCCCGAAGCCAAACAAATTAATGCAGATGCATAAATTGACCAAGAGTTTGTTCTTAAAAAAAGAAAAATATAACTCTGTATTGTCCCAATAAAAAATCCTATAGGAGGTGCAAATTGTGCAATATTTTTAAATTCGGGATTAATTAAAGGGATCTTTGGAAATGTCGTATAGAAAATCCAAGAGCCTGCCAAATTTTTTATTAAATATTTTTTGATGAGATAAAAATAGATTCAATATTAAATAATAGGTTAGATTAATGAAAAAGGATCAAAAAATTTTATAAAATATCGTGTTTGAATTTGAAATTACATGTAATTGCAGTAGAACAGGCGCAAGAACTGGTATATTTCATACACCAAATGGTTTGGTAAACACTCCAAAATTTATGCCTGTGGGTACTTTGGCAACGGTTAAAGGAATTTCATCTAAGCAGTTAACCTCTACAGGATCAGAAATGATTCTCTCAAATACCTTTCATCTTCATTTACAACCTGGAGAAAAATTAGTTAAAGAATCTGGCGGAATACATAAGTTCATGAATTGGCCTAATCCTATTCTTACTGATTCAGGAGGATATCAAGTTTTTAGTTTGGCTAAATTAAACAATATTTCTGATAAAGGTGTGGAATTTAAAAATCCAAGAGATGGTAGTCATGTATTTTTATCACCTGAAAAAGTAATACAGATTCAGATGGATCTTGGATCGGATGTTGCGATGGCTTTTGATCATTGTCCTCCGCATACAGCTAACGAAAATGATATTGAGGATTCTTTACGAAGGACTCATTTATGGTTGCAAAAATGTGTTGAGACTCATCAGAAATCCAATCAAGCATTATTCGGTATAGTTCAAGGTGGTAAATATCCGAAATTAAGAGAATATAGTGCAAAATATACAACTTCTTTTGATCTTCCTGGGATAGCAGTGGGAGGTGTAAGTGTTGGAGAGGCAGTCGAAGAAATCCATAGTGTAATTAATTATGTCCCGAAATTCTTACCAATAAATAAACCAAGATATTTAATGGGAATTGGCTCTTTAAGAGAAATTTCTTTAGCAGTTGCTAATGGATTCGATATATTTGACTGTGTTTTGCCTACAAGACTAGGAAGACATGGGACTGCATTTTTTAATGATGAAAGATTGAATTTACGAAATGCTCGATTTAAAAATGACTTTTCTCCGATTGACAAAACTTGTAAATGCGAAACCTGTAAGCACTATTCTCGTGCATACATACATCATCTAATTAGAAATGATGAAATATTAGGTCTTACACTAATAAGTTTGCATAATATTGCCCATTTAATAAGATTTACCAATGCAATTTCTGCTGCAATTAAAGATAATTGTTTTACAAATGATTTCGCTCCTTGGAAAACATCCTCTATTGCTCACCATACGTGGTAACGTCTTATCATAATTAATTAAATTATCAAAAAAGGTGCTCATTCTACTTAATACATTCGCTGAATTGCCTGAGGCTTACAAGGCCTTTGCTCCAACTGTTGATGTTCTTCCACTTATTCCTTTATTTTTCTTTTTGTTGGTATTTGTTTGGCAAGCTGCAGTTGGATTTAAATAAAATTCTCTTAGTTTAGATTGTCAGTATTAGAATGGATTTTCAAGTAAAATCGCATCTCCAGAATTTTCTACAGCACACTCTATAAAATCAGCAATTTTTAAAGCTCTTGAGGCTTGCTCACCATCTACCTCAGGAATTTCTTTGCCTTGAACACATTTAAGAAAATGCTCAAGTTCCGCATAAAGAGGTTCAATGGAGGTTGTGCTAACTTCTTCGACATATCCATCATTTCTATAAACTAATTCGCCATGTTCTGCAGTATATGATTCATGAGACTTTCGATGGATTTGTAAAGAGTGATTTAGGAAATCAGTTTCTACTAAACCATTTTGACAGTGAGCACTTAAACTTCTAATTTTTTTGTGACTCATTTTGCTGGCAGTTAAGCTTGCAATAACATTATTTTTAAAAACTAAAGTAGCATTGACATAATCTATTAATCCTTCGCTATTTCTGCCTCCAACAGCTGCTAATTTTTGTATTTTTGAGTTTACAAGCTCTAAAACAAGGTCAATGTCATGAATCATTAAATCCATTACTACAGATACATCATTTGCTCTGTCTGCATGAGGACTATGCCTCCTTGCTTCTAAAACAACAATTTCTTCATTATGTACTATTTTATTTAATTCCCTAAAAGCAGGATTAAATCTCTCAATATGACCAACTTGTAATAGACAGTTACTTGCATTAGCAGCCTCTATTAAGGATTTTGCTTCTAATTCGTTAGCTGCAATTGGTTTTTCAATGAGTACGTTAGTGCCTCCATTGAGACAATCTAGTCCTACTTTTTGATGAAGTAGTGTAGGCACAGCTATGCAGATAGCATCAACTTTTGGAATTAAGTCCTTGTAATCTTTGAACCATTCACATTGAAATTGTTCAATAGCTAATTTACCTCTCTCTTCATTTGGATCTGCTACTCCAATGAGATTTGCATCTTTAAGCAAACTTAGTACTCGTGCATGATGCCAGCCCATATTCCCTATACCTATGACTCCAACCTTTACGGGTGATGAGGTTGGTTGCATAATTTCAAATCCATTTATTTATTATCATTATCCTCCATGGGGAGCCACATTTAGCTTTTGGGAAAAATTATTTTAACACGATCAATTTTTGGACCTGACATTGAAATAACTTCAAATTTAATGTTATTAAAATCTAAAACGTCCCCAATTTTTGGAACCATTTGAAATTTCTCTAGCATAAATCCAGCAAGAGTATGATAATCTGCTCCTTCTGGGATGGAACACCCTAACTTTTTATTGATATCAATAATTTCTGATTTTCCAGCTATTGACCATTTTTTAGAGAAATTATCTAACATTCTCATGTCTGAACTAATTCTATTGTTAAGCATTTCCTCTCCAACTATTTCGCCATTTAGATCAGCTGCAGTTATTAGCCCCTCTGTACCACCGTGTTCATCAACTACTAGTAAGAAAGGATTGTAGTCTCTTACTATTGGAAATATTTCTGCTAATGAACATGTTTCTATAATTTTTGTCACTGGTAAAAGGAACGGCTCTAATAATGTATTGGCTTCCATTTCCCCTTTTGAAATTGGCTTAGCAAGATAACGCAAATCTAATACACCTAATACATCATCTAAAGACTCGCCAATCACAAAGAAGCGAGCATGGCGAGTTTTATCAACTTGTTTCATAAGTTCTGAAAAGGTTATATTTTTTGGCAAAGTTACCATTTCAGATCTTGGAATCATCACTTCTTTAACCTGTGTATCTTTTAAAGCAAAAACTCCTTCAAGAATATTCTTCTCATCTGGTTTTAAACCTGTTACATTATCTGTTTCTATAAGAGTTTCTAATTCTCCAGCAGATAAACCCGAGTTTAAAGAATCCCATTTGTTATTTAAATTGAACAAGCCTAAACAGGCGCTAGCAAAGAATTCTATCGTTTTCACAATAGGATTCATAGCTTTTCTTACGGCATCAAATATTGTGGTTAACATTAATGCGGCAGATTCTGGATTGTTAATTACTAAAGCTTTTGGAATTAGTCCAGAAACAAGAGTAACAACTAAAACAACAAATAAAAATAATAGAAGATCATAAAATCTATTTGATAAAATATTGCTTTTCCAATAATCATTAGCCAGGTTATTGCTGAGCCATCCAATTGCAATTAATGAAATTGTTACTCCAAATTGAGAAGCAATTAATGAAGATCTAAAGCGTTTTTGAATTTTTAAAATTGAAAATGCTCCTTTCTTTTTTTCTTCTATTAACCTTAAAACTTTACTTGGCCTTATTAATAAAAAAGATAGTTCACTCGCTGCGAAAAAAGCTGGAAAAAATAAAAGAAATAAAAGTAGGGTTATTTTCATTCAATGACAAATGAATAATGGGGGTGGCGAGGATCGAACTCGCCTTAGCCAAATTATGAGTTTGGTGCATTCACCAGATTGCTACACCCCCAAGGGAATTTATGTAATTTTAATTACATTGAATTTCAATATACAATATAAAAATAATATTTCAAAAAACACCTCCTTAGGAAGTTTTTGTGAGATTTCTTTTTTTTCTTCTAATCTTTAAATATAAATTTAACTTTTACTAATGAGCAAATTTTCTAATAAGTATGATTTAAATAAAGAAAAATTGTTAAAACAGTTAATTGAAAAATCTTACAAGAAAGGAAATTTTACTTTATCTTCAGGAAAAAAAAGCAGTCATTATTTGAACTGTAAGCCAGTGTCATTAAATGGCGAAGGCTTAAACTTAATAAGTGATTTATTTTTGGAATTAAAGGACTCAAGGTCAAAAGCTGTAGCAGGATTGACATTAGGTGCAGACCCTTTAGTCAGCGGATTAATTGTCAAAGCAGCTTTGCATGGCATAGACCTTGATGGTTTAATAATTCGGAAAGAAATCAAAAATTATGGTACCAAAGCTGGAATAGAGGGTCCTACATTAGAAGAAAGAACTTTGGTAACTGTTTTAGAGGATGTCGTTACAACTGCTGGTTCAGTGATAAAAGCTATAAAAAAGTTACGCGAAAATAATTATGTTGTTGAAGAAGTTTTGTCTATAGTAGATAGGCAAGAAGGGGGATTAGAAGCCCTTGAAGATGAAAATGTTAAATTAAAGAGTCTTTTTACAATAAAAGACTTTTTATAGTTATTTTAAAATGCAAGATATAAAAAAAAAGTTTTGGCTTGAAAAATTTGATTGTTTTTCTATTACTGGAAAAGATGCCAGAAAATTTTTGAATGGCATAACAACTGGTAATATTCTTGATTCAGAAAATAAAGTTATCAAAACTTGTTGGTTAACTCCAAATGGAGTTCTAAGGTCATTAATCGAAATTAATTTTTTTGAAAGAAACTTAGAAGTAATTATCTTGGCGGGTAACACTAATGAAATAATTGATTACTTTAATCAAATTATTTTTCCAGCGGACGATGTAGTTCTAAGTGAACCTTTCTTGATAAATAGAATTCAGGAAATTGATGAATCTAGTTCATGGAGAACCTTCCAGCCTATTTTCTTCAAAACAGAAGATAAAGAATTTGAAATATATAAAAATAAAATAAATTTACTAAATCCCAATGATTTAAAACTTTGGAAGATTAATCAGGCAATACCCTCATTAGAAATGGAAATAAACGGAAGAAATAATCCTCTTGAGCTTGGATTAAAAGATCTTATAGATTTTAATAAAGGTTGTTATTTAGGACAAGAAACAATGTCAAAAATAAAAAACGTATCTTCTTTAAAACAGGAAATAAGAATTTGGCAATCATTTGAATCTAATTTGAATTTAGACGTTGAAGATAAAAATTTATATATAAATTCTGCCAAGGATATTTCTGCAGGCAAAATCACTAGTTTTTTTAAATCGGATTCTCAAATAAAAGGTTTAGCAATGATAAAAAGGAAATATTTAGAGGAAGGAAGTTATTTTTTTTCAGAAATTTTTGGAAAAATTATTATTAATAAATCTGTAGGATCAATTTTTCTTTAATTGATTTTTGATTAAATATTCCGCAATTTTTAGAGTAGCCAAACAATCATCTTTGTTATATTGGATAATTTTTTTTAAAAATATTTCGTTTCCCGTAATTTGATATTGAATCCACCAATAAAGGGCTTTCGAACCACTTACATTTTTCTGCATCCATTCAAATCCAAGCCAATTAGAAACAGTTTTTAAGCCATAGTTTTTTAGTGGTAATATCCAAGACTTTCGTATTAAGGTATGTAAGTCTATAAATCTTGAGGCAAGTGAATCAATTTCTTCAAAACTAAAATTTAGGTTTTTAGCAACATTAATTATTGCTATCTTTTCAGTCTCTCCGTAATGTAAAACTGGCCATTCATTCTGTGAAAAAAGTATTTCAATAATCTTCCTGTAAGATTCTCCTTTATTGTTTTTAAGATTTAAAATTGGTTTATAAATAAGGTCTTCTTGTTTTGTAAATATATTATTTATTTTTAAAAAACCATATAAAAAGTCATGTTTATTATCTGGATTTGACTCAATATCAAAAATGTAAAATCCCGAACATATTTTTTCTAGTAGATAGTTATTAACATTTTCATTGGAAATGCAATATGGTTTCCCAGAGATATAAGCTTGTGCTTGCTTTATAAATATGGAAGCTTTTTCATACTTTTGATGGTTGAATTTAGATAATTTCTCTCCAAGTTGTTTTTCGCTATACGAAGCTAATGTTTTGGTATCAGATATACCATTTGTTATAAGTAATGAGGCCGTTTTGGATCCTATTCCATCTATATCTGTTAGATATCCATTTTCGTTTGCTTCTTTGTCACAAAATTTTTGCCATGAACAAATAGTACATTTTTTTCTATCTTGAGTTATTTCTGGCATAAATCCCTCTAAGCATTCATTCAAACTTAATAAAACATTCAAAACTTTTTTTCTTAATTTTTTATTTAAATAAATTTCTTCAATATTAGCTTTTTCATCAAAACTTGAAATTACTAATCCTTTCTCAATTTTAGATTCTTGAAAAGATTCCAACAGCATAGAACTAAAAGCTAAGTCGAATAAATGTTCTTTAGTGGTTTTGTGGCCTAACTTATAAACAACAGGTATATATTTATATTGTCCCCATTTACTTTTACCTTTAGTCTTTACAAGTAATTGTGGACGTATCTCTGCATTAATATTTTGTAAAAGATTCCCTTTGATTTTTAATCCAATTACCCCTTGATAACCATTTTCACAGGCTTTTAATCCTGTATATATTTCACCATTACAAAATTCAGAGAAAATTTGAAACTGATTAATTTTATCTATAGCTTTATGGGGAGACCAAACTTCATAAGATTTTTTTCCCTTAAAATCTAGCCATGCTTTTCTTTTGCATCTTGTAAAACTTTTTAAATGAAGAGAATTCAAATTATTTTTTAAGGGCGGTTTTAAAATTTACTCATATAAATTAGTATAGATAATTAAAAGAAATCAAGGAAATTTTAAATTTGACAGCTGATAAATTAAATAATATAAAATTTGGAACTGATGGGTGGAGAGGAATTATTGGATTTGATTTTAATTTATCTAATCTTTCAAGAGTTGCTGTTGCTGCATGCCAGGAGTTGCATTATCAATACTATAAAGAAGTTAATTCAAAGAAAATTATTATTGGATATGATCGTAGATTTATGGCTTGTGAATTTGCTAAGCAAATAGTACCTTTTGTAAGAGGATGTGGTTTTGAACCGATCTTATCTAATAGCTTTGTTACAACACCTTCTTGTAGTTTCTATGCCAAAGAAGCCGGTTGTCTTGGGGCGTTAGTAATTACAGCAAGTCATAATCCATATAATTGGCTAGGTCTTAAAATAAAAAGCTTTAATGGATGTTCAGTTGACGAATCTTTTACAAGTGAAATTGAAAAAAGATTAATGCTTGGAAATTCAATTGAAAAAATAGATGGTGTTAATCAATTGGTAGATATTAAGAAATTTCATTTAGAGCGAATTAAATCCCTTTTTGATATTGAATTTATATCCAATAGATTGAAAAAAATGAAATTGAGAATTTTTGTAGATTCTATGCATGGTTCAGCTGCAAATTGTATGGCTGAGATTTTTGCTTCTAATGATTTAGAAGTTATTTCAGAAATTAGGAAAAATGCTGATCCTTTTTTTGGAGGAAAACCTCCTGAACCTCTTTTAAATTATGTAGATGAACTAAATCAAATACTAATAAAAAATTCAACCAATGAAGTGAGAACTCTAGGAATTATATTTGATGGTGATGGTGACAGAATTGCGGCAATTGATGAAAAAGGAAGGTACACTAGTACTCAAGATTTACTACCATACTTTATTAGCTATTTGGGGAAAATTAAAAATAATTCTTATCCAGTTTTAAAGACTGTTAGTGGTTCAGATATTATTAAAAATATATCAGAGAGTCAAAATAGAGATGTTTTTGAACTTCCAGTTGGCTTTAAATATATTGCTGAAAAAATGATTAAAGAGAAAATATTTATTGGAGGAGAAGAATCTGGTGGAGTAGGTTTTGGTGACTTCATGCCTGAAAGAGATGCTCTATATGCAGCGATGGTTTTATTAAATGGAATTGCTGAAAAATCTCAATATTTATATGAAACCTTAGATGAAATTCAAAAAGATTTTGGGCCAAGTTTTTATAAAAGAATTGATATTAAATTTCCAAATCAGTCAGAAAAAAATAATGTAAAAGAATTTATCATAGATAATATTCCTAAGAATATTAATAATCACAAGTTAAAAAGTATCACAAAGATTGATGGAATAAAGTTGAGAATTGATAAAAATTTTTGGCTTCTTTTTAGATTTTCAGGAACGGAACCTCTTTTAAGGTTATATTGTGAAGCACCAAAAGAATCTTATTTAGATGAGTTATTAGAGTGGGGTCAATTATTCATTAATTTTTCAGGAAAATAAGGATGAAAAATTTATATTTAGCGAGTAAGAATAAAGGCAAAATTGAAGAATATAAGAAATTGCTTTCTGGAGTTAATTGTAAATTATTACTCCAGCCAGAATCATTAGAAGTTGAAGAGGATGGGCTGACATTTAGAGATAATGCAATTAAAAAAGCGAGTGAAGTTTCGAGAAAAACAAATAATTTCTCAATAGCAGATGATTCAGGAATTTGTATTGAAGCACTAGATGGTAAGCCTGGCATCTACTCATCTAGATATGCAGAAAATGATCAGAAGAGAATTGAACGAGTTTTAAAAGAACTTGATGGAGTTAAAAATAGAAGTGCTTTCTTTATTGCCAATATTTGTGTTTGTTCCCCAAATGGTGAATTGATTATTGAATCTGAGGCCAAATGTCATGGAAATATTATTTTAAACCCGAGAGGAAACGGTGGTTTTGGGTATGACCCAATTTTTGAGGAGAGTTCTACCAGATTAACTTTCGCAGAAATGAATAATGATATTAAAGACACTTGTAGTCATAGAGGTAAAGCATTAAAAAAAATTATTCCAGATTTAATTGAAATTTTTTCTTAAATTCAATTAACCCAAGATCCATGAAGGCCATGAGGAATTGAAATGGGTAATTCATAAACAGCTAATTCTTTTAAGTCTTTTGCGTCTAATATCACTAAATCGCTACCTCTTCTTTCTCCATTCCATAGAAGTATAAATAAAAATCCCTCATCTTCTTTTGAAGAGTTTTCTAATGGAACCATAATTGGTTCACTTACAAATCCGCTTGGACCAGCTGACCAAGAAATCTCTTCCTTAGAAGTTAAATTTATTTTTTTTATTGCTTGAAGTGGAGCGTTCCCCAGCTTTTGAGATGTGCTTGCCATCCAACTAAAAGTTGCTGTTAATCCTAAAAACTTAGGATTAACAACAGCAAATTCACAACATTGCTCACTTAAAGTTTCAAGTTCACTAGTTTTTTTCTTTAGATCGATAATTGATCTTTTCAGTTTTCCTTCTGGATATTTATCAAAGTCAATATCCCTAAAATTCTCGTCTGGACCAACTGATGGGAAATCATCATAAAAAATACTATCTAATACGATTTTGGAATCTTTTTCAAATGCATTTACATGATGAAAAACGAATCCTTTTGGAGCATCTATTGTTAAAGGTGGCTGACCTCTAAATAATCCACTTTCTCTAGGGATGATAAAAAACTTTGCCTTTTTATTTGGGTTTGACTTTAGACATTGTGCTGCACCTCTTTGACCCATTACAAACGGAAGAGGATTGAAATCTATAGCATTCTGTAAGAATATTGCCCAATTAGTTGTAATTGCGAAATCATGAAGGAATGCAAAGCCATTAAATGTATCTTTTCTGTCAAAAATGAGCTCTCCAGAATTTGTACCAGCATTATTAAATTCCATTAATCTAATAGTACTTTTTGGCCCGGTTTGTACTCCAAAAGTGACTAAAAGTTCTGAAGATGCATTTGAGTTTAGATCTGTTTTGGGATGGGCACTGAATGCTTCGTTAGGCTTGAGTACCCCTTTTAATGTTGTTAATCCAATAGTGTCAAGACTATCAGGATCCATTGCATGTGGACCAGCTGCTTCCCATAACGCGAGAATTTCATCTCCTAATTTAACTACATGAGTATTAGCGATATTCTTGAATTTTAGGTCTAATGCATTATTTAAAACCCCTCCAATTTTTTGTGTTCCAAAAACACCTCTATAAATAAATTTATTTATTTTTTCTTCTTCCAAATAGCCTTTAGTTTTAACAAATCTATTTGTTAAGAACGGCTGACCATCTTCGAACTTTATGGACGTGATCATTCCATCTCCGTCAAATGGATGATGAACCCATTGTCCACCTCTTTC
Source organism: Prochlorococcus marinus XMU1412 (assembly GCF_017696315.1). Lineage (NCBI taxonomy): Bacteria > Bacillati > Cyanobacteriota > Cyanophyceae > Synechococcales > Prochlorococcaceae > Prochlorococcus > Prochlorococcus marinus. The sequence continues at coordinate 269,902 of NZ_JAAORJ010000001.1, forward strand.
TAATTTTCCCGGTCCATTTCTTAATAATGTTCCATTTAAATTTCTAATATTATTACCTTTGCTAATTTTTAGAGGCTCCTTAGTTAGCTCCTTTTCTACATTTTGATAGGCACTTGACCAATCTTCTTTGTTAAAACTTTTAATTTTATTAATTTTTTTATCTTGTAAATTAGTCACAACAAAATAATTACTTTTATCTATCTTCGCCAAAAATCAACTCAATTGTGGCTGATTCGAAAAAATTCCTATTTTATTGATTTTCTAGCATTCCTTTACTGCTTGGAATTGAATCAGATCTTCTTAGATCTATTTCGGTAGCCATTCTCATCGCTCGTGAAAAAGCTTTAAAGCAAGCCTCAACTATATGATGTGAATTACTACCTCTTATTTGATTAATATGCAGAGTTATACCACTGTTATTTACAAATGCAATAAAAAACTCTTTAACTAGTTCAGTATCATAATTTCCTATTCTAGGAGCTTTTAATTGAAGATCATAAGATAGATGTGGTCTACCAGAACAGTCTAAAGTCACTTGAACTAATGCTTCATCTAATGGGGCAAAGAAATGTCCAAATCTACTTATTCCTTTTCTTTCTCCCAAGGCTTTTGAAAATGCCTTGCCTAATGCGATTCCCACATCTTCATTTGTATGATGATCATCAATATGAGTATCTCCAATTGCTTTTATTTGTAAATCGAATAAACCATGACTGGATATTTGATGAAGCATATGATCTAAGAATGGTATCCCGGTTTCAATCTCGGAAATCCCATTCCCATCTAAATTTATAAATACAGAAATATCTGTTTCATTAGTTTTTCTTTTTATTTCAGATTGCCTTAGAGATGACATTTTTATGCAAAAAAACGTAGTTTACATTCCATTAATGCAGTAGCCCGCATCAACATAAATTGTTTGGCCGGAAATCCCGCTAGAGAGATCACTTAATAAAAAGGCAGCAGTATTGCCTACTTCTGTTTGAGTGACTGTTCTGCGTAAAGGAGCCTTTTCTTCAACATTGTGAATCATATCTAAAATGCCACCTATAGCAGAACTAGCAAGTGTTCTTATAGGTCCAGCACTTATTGCATTAACTCTGACTTGTTTTTCGGGCCCAAGTTCTGCAGAAAGATATCTTACTGAAGCTTCTAAAGCTGCTTTAGCGACTCCCATCACGTTATAGTTAGGAATCGCCCTTTCTGATCCTAAATAAGTTAATGAGACAACTCCAGCACCATCACTAAAAAGTGGTTTTGCTGCTTTACATAAAGGTGCTAACGAATACGCACTTATATTAAGAGCCCTATCAAAACCCTCTGAAGTGGTAGCACTATAATCTCCAATCAGTTCATCGCGTCCTGCAAATGCTAAGCAGTGAACTAATCCGTCAATTTGCCCCCAATTGTCTTTTATATTTTTAAAGATTTCTTCAATTTGAGCTGGATTTTGAACATCAAGAGGCAAAAATAACGATGGGTTTAAAGGTTCAGTTAGTTCTCTAACTTTAGACTCGAATCTTCCCTTATCATCAGGCAAATATGTGATTCCAAGTTCTGCGCCAGCTTTTGAAAGTTGTTGAGCGATACCCCATGCTATTGAACGATTATTGGCAATTCCTGTAACAAGAATTTTTTTGCCAGTTAGATTTAGAAGCATTTTGTTTATTATTTCTATTATTCTCCTATATAAAAGTACCTATCTTTACGGATTACTGCAAAATATACAATAATTTTCAAATATCAAAGAATTTTAAACTTGAACATGGTCAGAACAAATTCTATGGTTTTGGAATTAGGTTTTCAATTACCTAATTTCCAAATGTTAAATGCTAATTCTTCAAAAAATGAATATTTTAATTCTCATAATCTAGATAAAAGGCATTTACTTTTGATGTTTATTTGTGCCCATTGCCCATTTGTTAAATATCTTGAGAATCAAATTTTCACCTTAAGTAAAGAAATTGAAAATACAGTTCAAACAGTTGCAATTTCTAGTAATGATATTGTCACTCATCCTTCAGATTCTCCTAAAAATTTGAGATTACAAGCACAATCACAGGGATGGAGTTTTCCTTATCTATATGATGAAAATCAAAATTTTGCTAAGGAATTAAAAGCGGCTTGCACCCCAGATTTTTATCTTTTTTCAAATGAAGGAGATGGTGATTTTTTATTGTTTTATCATGGCCAGTTAGATGATAGTAGACCAGGTAATAATATCCCTCTGTCTGGAAAAGATTTGCGCTCTGCTGTAAAAGATTTGAATCAAAATAATTCTTATCCTTCAAAGCAGATGCCTTCTTTAGGTTGCAATATAAAATGGACCCCTGGTCAAGAACCAAGTTGGTTTAAATGAATTAAAATTTTTTTTTACCCATAGAAATATGGTTTAGGGTTAATATATTCACTATGCAGATTCCTCCATTTACTTTAAATAGGCAGTACCAAGAAATTGGCTCAGAAATTGAGAGTGAGGTTTCCAAAGTTTTAAAAGGGGGCCAGTATATTGGAGGACAAGAAATTGCCAAATTTGAGGAGAGTTTTTCTAGTCTGATTGGTGTTGAAAATACTATTGGATGTAATAGTGGAACTGATGCTTTAGTATTAGCTTTGCGTGCATTAGATATTGGTGTGGGTGATGAAGTTATTACCTCATCTTTTAGCTTTTTTGCAACTGCAGAGGCTATTAGTGCAGTTGGTGCTAATCCTGTTTTGGTAGATATAGATCCAGAAACTTATCTCATTAATACTGAACTAATAGAACAAGAAATAAATTCTAATACCAAGGCAATTATGCCAGTTCATCTATTTGGTAATGCAGTGAATATGAACTTAATAAAATCTTTGGCCACTAAATATGACTTAAAAGTAATCGAAGATTGTGCTCAGGCAACATGCACAATGTGGGAAAATTCCAAAGTTGGAAGTATCGGAGATATAGGTTGTTTTAGCTTTTTCCCTACTAAAAATTTAGGAGCTGCTGGAGATGGTGGAGCCGTAACAACTTCAGATCAGAAGACTGCTAAAAAAATTAGAGAACTGGCTGTTCATGGCAGCCCAATAAGATATCACCATACCCAAATTGGATATAACAGCAGACTTGATACCATTCAAGCTGCCATATTAAACATTAAAATTAAGTATATTTCTAAGTGGATTAATAATCGCCAAAAAATTGCTAAGAATTACCTTGATTTATTAGAAAAAAATCCATTTATTAGTTTTCCAAAAATTAGCTCTGATTCAATTTCCCATTCTTGGAATCAATTTGTTATCAAATTAAGAAACGATAAATATTTTTTAAATGAAGATTTTTCAAATTTATTTGATACTGATTGCAAAAAATACTATTCCTTAAGGAATTTGGTGAAACAACAACTTTTTGAAAAAGGTATTAATTCAATTATTTATTATCCAATTCCAATACACGCACAAATAGCTTACAAAAATAAAAATTTTTCTAGAACAAAACTTATAAATACAGAGAGAATTTGTACAGAAGTTCTTAGTCTTCCAATGTTTCCTGAAATTTCTTATGAAGAGCAAGTTTATGTAGCAGAAAATTTAAATAAAGTTTTAAAGGATTGTATAGGGGAAATTCAAATTTCGGCATAAAGTGATTTAAATAATCTTTGTTGTATTTTGTGATTGACAATAGGGCTTGAATAATTATTTTTTTCTAAATTAGATATCTCCCCATTTAATAATTCTGAATTTGACACTTTAGATAATTCAGGAATCCAATATTTTATATATTCGCAAATAGGATCAAATTTTCTTGCTTGGGTATATGGATTAAAAATTCTAAGCGGTTTTGGATCCATACCGCTACTGGCGCTCCACTGCCATCCCCCATTATTTGCAGCTAAGTCGCCATCAACCAAAGTCTCAATAAATTTTTTCTCACCCATTTGCCAACTACATATAAGATCTTTTACCAAAAATGAAGCGACTATCATCCTACATCTGTTATGCATCCAACCAGTGCTATTTAGTTGACGCATTGCAGCATCAACTATAGGTACTCCGGTCTCTCCGTTGCTCCAATGTTGAAACCATTCATTATTGTTTTGCCATGGAAAGTGATCCCATTTTTTTCTATATGGACCTTTCTCTAGCTCTGGGAAATGGAATAAGCAATGTTGATAAAATTCACGCCAAACAAGTTCTTTTTGCCAAGTTTCAATTGATAGGTAATTTTCTTGATTTGCAAAATCTGAATTTAAATTTAATGTGGCATTCCAAACTTTTCTAATGCTGATGGTGCCGAATCTAAGAGATGCACTTAGAAATGATGTTCCATTATGAGCAGGAAAATCTCTAGAAGAATTATAAGAATATATTTTTTTTTCGTTAATGAAGTTTTCTAATAATGTCTCTGCAGCATTCTCTCCAGGTCTACATGGACAAATATGCGAACCAGAAAATTTGATATTTTTGATAAATTTCTCTAGAACCGAATCAGATGAATTTATTGTCTTATTTTCTTTGAATTTATTATCTATATCTTTCAACTGGAAAACAACTTTATCTTGTTCATATGAACCTAATAAATTCATTTTTGATTTAAGGTTTTTATAAAAAGGTCCATAAACTGAATAAGGATTATTATTCCCTGAAAATATTTTTAAAGGTTCTACTAATAAGTGATCCCAAGTTTCAATAACTTGAATATTTTGTTCTTTTAAATTATTTTTTATTTCTAGATCTCGATTAATCTCATAAGGTTCAATTGATCTATTCCAACAAACAAACTTAGCATCTATTGTCTTTGCTAATTGAGGAATTATTAATACCGGATCTCCTTCTCCCATTACTAATCTACTGCCCATTTTTGCCCAATTATTTCCTAATTCTTGAAGCGAATATCCTAGAAACCAAGCTCTTGAACTTGCATTGAAATCGTGTGAGTAATTTTTATCAAATATATAAGTTGAAGTAATAGCATTTGATAATGAAAATGCTTTGATTAAAGCTTGATTATCAAATATTCTTAAATCCTTTCTATGCCAAAAAAGTATTCTAGGTTTATTCATAATTTATCTAAAAATTGTTTAGCTCTAAACCAAGCCGTCACGGTTTTTGCGTCAAGCACTTCATCCCCACTAGAAATAAGATTATCTAGTTCGTCGGGTTCTAAAATTAATACTTCTATATCTTCATCTAAATCTCCTTTAACCTCGGAATTGAGTTTGTTTAAATCGCGAGCTAAAAATAAATAAATTTCTTCATCTGCATAACCAGGAGCAGGGACGAGAGTTCCTAGTTCCTCCCATTTGTTTGCACTGAATCCAGTCTCTTCTTGTATTTCTCTTTGAATTGAATTAATAGGTGTTTCACCTATTTCTAATGTACCTGCTGGAAATTCTAATAAATACCTTGAAACAGCAAATCTATATTGCCGAAGAATGATAACCTTATTGTCTTTTGTAATAGGTACGGCTAATGCTGCCCCTGGATGTTTAATATATCCATATTCACCTTCATGTCCATTTGGAAGCTCAATTCTATTAATTTCGAAACTAAATTTTTTTGACTTTAACTCAGATATTTTTTCTTTAAAAATGGATCTTTTTATAAAGTTTTTGTAGCCCATAATTTTTAAATTAAAATATCCTAACAGTTATTTTTTGGTTTTGTAAACCATTTATATAGACCATTTTGGTGCATCAAACTTTGTGATTTTTTGGCTTCTACTTAAGATTTCAGATAGTGGTGTAATAACGAAATTCCGATTCATGAATCTAGGGTGGGGCAATGTTAATTCCTCGTCAACCGTATGAAAATCTTCCCACCAAAGAATATCTAAATCGAGACATCTTGATAGCCATTTCTTCCCCTTTGGCGTCTCTTCTCGTCCGAAAAATCTCTCTAACTTTTTTAGCTCTTTTAAAAGTAATTTCGCGTTTTTATTTGATGGTTTAGGAAAAGAATTACTTGTTATAAGTAAAAGAGTATTTAAATAATTTGGCTGCTCATTTTCAACACCATGGGGTAATGTCTCATAAATTGAAGACCAAAAAAAGTTTGCATGAAATTTGCTTTCCTCTTCTTTTTTTTTGTTGGAACTATCTCCCCACTCATTTATTATTTCCTCTATTTTTGGTTTGCAAATCAATAATGACTCAAGAGGGCTTCCGAATTTACTATCAATATTTGCTCCGAGGGATATACATAGTCCATTTTTGATATTAAGATTTGATAATTCCACTACAAAAAACAAAGTTATTGGATAAATTCTATATCAGGCATTTTTAAAGTGATTTTGAACCCCGAGTTAAAAGAAAAAGGAGAAATAAAAGATTTAATGAACTCAAAGGATTCTTTTAGAGCTTTTCCTTTGGCGGCAATTACTGGTCATAGCTTATTGAAATTATCTTTGCTTTTGGCAGCAGTTGATCCGAGTTTAGGAGGAGTGATTATTGCTGGCGGAAGAGGTACTGGTAAGTCAGTATTAGCAAGGGGGCTGCATACTTTACTCCCTCCTGTAGAGGTATTAGATAATGAATCAATACTGGAGACACTATCTGAGAGAAATAGTAATACTTCATTAAGACCTATTGGTAGGAACCTAGATCCACATAAACCAGAGGAATGGGATATTAGTACTAATAAATTGTTAGAGGAGGTAATTGGAAGTGATTATTTGAATCAAATTGATGAAATTCCAAAAAAAGTAAAGGAGGCACCATTTATTCAAGTTCCTATTGGTATAACTGAAGATAGACTTGTTGGATCAATTGATGTCGCTGCCTCATTAAGTACGGGAGAACAAGTGTTTCAACCTGGAATTTTGGCAGAGGCTCATAGAGGAGTTCTTTATGTAGACGATATCAATTTATTGGATGATGGTATTGTAAATTTAATTCTTGAAGCTACAGGAAGAGAGAAAAATAATATTGAAAGAGATGGTTTAAGCCTTTCTCATCCTTGTAAGTCACTTTTAATAGCAACTTATAATCCTGAAGAAGGTGCTTTAAGAGATCATGTTTTAGATCGTTTTGCTATTGTGCTTTCCGCAGATCAATCTATTGATAATACTCAAAGAGTTGAGATTACAAAATCTGTTTTGTCACACGCAGAAAATAATATTAAATTTTCAGAAAAATGGTCGGAAGAATCTGATAATTTATCTACTCAATTAATTCTGGCAAGGCAATGGTTAAAGGATGTCAAGATAACGAAAGAGCAAATAACCTATTTAGTTAATGAAGCACTTAGAGGAGGAGTAGAAGGGCATAGGTCGGAATTATTTGCGGTAAAAGTTGCAAAGGCTAATGCAGCTCTTCGAGGCGATGAGAATGTAAATTCTGAAGATTTAAAAGTCGCAGTAAGGTTAGTTATTCTTCCTCGAGCAATGCAAATACCTCCAGAAGATGATGATATTCAACCACCTCCACCAGAGGATCAGAGTCCCCCACCCCCACCTCAATCCAACAATGAAGAGTCTGAACCTGAGACTAGCGAAAATGATAATCAGCAAGACCAAGAACAAGAAGAAGATAATTCTGATGGAGAAGAAGAATCTACTCCCGAAATACCTGAAGAATTCATTTTAGACCCTGAGGCATGTAATGTTGATCCTGATTTATTGCTTTTTTCATCAGCCAAAGCTAAAGCAGGGAATAGCGGGAGTAGATCAGTTATATTTAGTGACAGTAGAGGAAGATATGTAAAACCTATTATTCCAAGAGGTAAATTAAAAAGAATTGCTGTAGATGCTACCCTCAGAGCTGCTGCGCCTTATCAGAAATCGAGAAGATTAAGGAACCCTAATAAATCAATAGTTATTGAAGAAAATGATTTTAGAGCAAAGCTTCTGCAAAAAAAGGCGGGGGCTTTAGTAATTTTTCTCGTTGATGCTAGTGGCTCTATGGCTTTAAATAGAATGCAAAGTGCCAAAGGCGCTGTAATAAGACTTTTAACAGAAGCATATGAGAATAGAGATGAAGTAGCTCTTATTCCTTTTAGAGGTAATCAGGCAGAAGTGCTTTTGCCTCCAACAAGATCAATAACTGCTGCCAAAAGAAGGCTGGAAACAATGCCTTGTGGTGGTGGATCCCCTTTAGCACATGGACTAACACAATCTGCAAAAGTAGCAAAAAATGCTCTTTCAACAGGAGACATAGGTCAAGTTATTGTTGTGGGGATCACTGATGGCCGGGGAAATGTACCATTAGGATTATCTCTAGGTCAAAATGAGGTTGAGGGAAAAGATAATGAAAATGTCAATTTAAAACAGGAGGTTCTAGATATCGCTGCAAAATATCCCATGCTTGGGATAAAACTCTTAGTAATTGATACAGAGAGAAAATTTATAGCAAGTGGATTTGGTAAAGAATTAGCAGAGGCTGCTCAAGGGAAATACGTCCAATTGCCCAAAGCTACAGATAAAGCAATTGCAGCTATGGCTTTAAATGCTATCAATGAATTCTAAATAATTATTATGGATAAATTTCGTTAAGGAATTTTGAAAGTCCAATCGTTAAATCTCTTATAGATTTAGTTAATTCTTTATCTTGTGTTAATTTTTCAAAATCATTGCTCATGTCATCTATTTTGGTTGAGATAGACCTAGCAGCATTAATTGTCAATTTAATGTCATTAAGGGTTTCTTTGTCATCAATAGCAGACAAAATGTTATTTAAATGATCTGCAGCAATTGTAATTTCTTTTATAAGAGGTTCCACTCTTTGTAGTTCTTGTTTTGATAAATAAATTAATTCATCAAGATTTTCTTGTGTTCTGTCAAATTGGTCAATTGAGTTAACGATGTTTTCAACTAAGTTTTCTTGATTTGTGTCTTTTAAAAGTTGACTAATTCTATTAGTTATATTTGAGAGACTTGATAGTTGTTTGCCTGAGATAGTATCTCCCTGACAAATAATTAATTTGGCATTACATTTTTCCGATATAGGTTTTGCAATGTTTTTAGGAATTGTCTTGTCACTAGTTTCTAAAGCAACTTGTACATCTCCTCCAAGGAAAGAATTTGTAACTACTCTTGCAAATGCTGGCCTTGGAAGAATAATTTCAGGGTTATTTAAAACTATTTTTGCTTTAATTGATTCATTCGTGAACAAGATATCTTCTATCGATCCAACTAAGATTCCCCTGTAAGTAACTGGAGATTTTTTTGATAAACCGCTTGCGTTATTGAATTCAGCAAAGAGGTACCAATTTTTTGAAGATAATCGCACTCCTCTTAGCCAAAAAGAAAAAAATGTGAATATTAAAATTCCTCCTAATAAGGAAAAACCAACTATTGAATCTCGTAAGCTTCTACGCATAATTTCTAAATGTCTTTGGGTTGCATTGGACCATCAAGTTTTCCATTTCTAAATTGAAATACATAGGGATCTTTACTCTTTTTAAATTCATCAATCGAGCCTGCCCATCTGAATTTGCCTCCATAAAGCATTAAAACTTTATCTGAAGTTCTTTCTATAGTACTAAGAACATGGCTAACTACAATAGATGATCCGCTTGCTTTATGATTTGTCTTATTAATTAAATCTTCAATTCTTGATGAGGCAATGGGATCAAGGCCGGCAGTTGGTTCATCAAAAAGTAATAAAGGTTTAGACTTTGCATTAAGAGTTTGATCAGTAATTAATGCCCTTGCAAAACTTACTCTTTTTTGCATGCCTCCACTTAATTCATTTGGAAGTTTATTCTCAATATTAAATAATCCTACCTCAGCTAAACATTCACGTACTATTTCATGAATTGACTTTTTCGATAGGTTTTTATTTCTCTTGAGGAGAAAACCTACATTTTCTTCGATAGTTAGAGATCCTAATAAAGCGGGGTTCTGAAAAACGAGTCTTACATCAGGAGGATTATTTTGATCTAATCTTAAATATGTTTGCTTCTCACCAAATATTTTTAATTCTCCTTCGGTAGGTAAAATTAGTCCTGCTAGTATTTTTAATATGGTTGATTTACCAGAACCTGAGGGGCCAACAATAGCTAATTTCTCTCCATCATTAAGTTCAAAATTTATTTGATTAAGAACATTAACTGCCCCCCAGCTTATAGAGAGGTTTTTTGTTTCAACTGCATGCTTTGATTTTTTCAAAACTTCTATAAAAAGCATCTATATATTTCATTTTGCCTATATTTAAAAATAAAAAAAGGATGTATGAATTTGATTTATAATGATTTTACATAGTCTTCAAATTTGAGAAAAATAATTTAAGAGGTTTTTTTAATGAATAAGCGTAAAAAAAAGGTTAGAAGGTACTATAAAAGCTTTAAAAAGACTAATTTTGTATTGTTAAGCAAAATCTTAAGGATTTTGAGTTGGCTTTTGCCTGGATTAGTAATAAAAAGATGGATGCTTACATCTGCGATAGGATTTTTGACTACATTATTAGGCTTCGTAATTTGGACAAATTTAAGACCGCTCTATTGGCTTATTGAAATCTTTTTTGGGGTAATGACAGGTTTAACAAGTATTTTGCCTGTTACATTAATGGGACCGTTGATTGTTGTTATTGGACTATTATTGATCGGGATTGGACAAAATAGAAGTATTAATTCAATTCAAAAAGCGCTTGTTCCAGAAAAAAACACATTTTTAGTTGATGCATTAAGAGTTAAAAGTAAATTAAACAGAGGTCCAAATATTGTTGCAATTGGAGGAGGTACAGGTTTATCCACTTTACTGAAAGGCTTAAAAAATTACAGTAGTAATATTACAGCAATCGTAACTGTATCCGATGATGGTGGAAGTAGTGGAATTCTCAGAAAACAATTAGGTGTGCAACCTCCAGGAGATATTAGAAATTGTTTGGCAGCTTTATCAAACGAGGAACCTACTTTAACTAGATTATTTCAGTACAGATTTTCAGGGGGAAGTGGTCTAGAAGGTCATAGTTTTGGAAATCTATTCTTATCAGCTTTAACAACAATTACGGGCAGTTTAGAAAAAGCAGTTCAAGCTTCTAGTAAGGTTTTGGCGGTACAAGGTCAAGTTTTACCTGCAACAAATATTGATGTTATGTTATGGGCTGAATTAGAAGATGGTGAAAAAATTTTTGGTGAAAGCAAGATCAGTAAATCTAAAAAATTAATTTCGAGGATTGGTTACCTTCCAGAAAATCCTTCAGCTCTTCCAAGTGCTCTTGAATCTATAAAAGAAGCTGATTTAATTGTTCTTGGCCCAGGTAGTCTATACACTTCTTTATTGCCTAATCTGTTAGTACCCGAGATAGTGGATGCCTTATTGCAAAGTAATGCTCCTAAAATTTATATAAGTAATTTGATGACTCAGCCTGGAGAAACAGATGGACTTGATGTCTCTCAACATATCAAAGCAATAGAAAAACAATTATCAAATTTTGGAGTTAAAACTAGAATTTTTAATTCAATCTTATCTCAGATTCAATTTGAAAAGTCTCCATTAGTAGACTATTACGAAAGTAGAGGGGCAGAGCCTGTCAAATGTAATAAAGAAAAATTATTATCTGAGGGTTATTATGTTTTGCAAGCACCATTATATTCAAAAAAAATAACTCCAACTCTTAGACATGATCCAAGGAGATTAGCAAGAGCAGTTATGTTTATTTACCGCAAATTAAAGAAAATAAACTAATAAGCATCTTGGAGTTCATAGAAATCTGGCTGAATATAATCTTTTCGTAGTGGCCATCCTCTCCAATCTTCAGGCATTAATAGTCTTTTGGGATTTGGATGATCAATAAAATTTATTCCATACATATCAAAAGTTTCTCTTTCTTGCCAATCACTTCCTTTGAAAATTTCATACAAACTAGGGATTGATAAATCAGAATCTCTTTTTAAGAAAACTTTTAATCTCACTTCCTTAATTTTTTCGATTTTTTGTAAATCATCAACAGTTATAAAATGGTAGAAACTAACAAGATTTCTGCCTGGTCCTTCATCATATCCTCCTTGACATTGAAGATAGTTGAAACCGTAATTTCTCAAGGCAGATACAGCTTCATATAATTTGTTAGGTTCCACAGAAATGTTTTCAATTCCTAGGTGATCATCAGATAAAGATTGATTTGGAATTCCATCTTTAGTCAAAGATTGGCTTATAAACCCTTCTTTTTCTATTGAAGTATCTGAAGATGTGGCTAAACCGTCTTTTTCCATTAATCTTCTGTAGAGTTAATAATTTCAGTGTTTTCAGGTAATTCGGTTATTTGTTCTTTTTTGGAAGAAGGTATGACGTTAGCTGAAGTTTTGTTTAGATATTCACCTGTATTTTCTGAGAAAACAAGATTCATTTCGTGATCAGATGTTATGTATCTGTGAGTTTGCTCTGTTTTTGTGCGCTCTAAAATTGATTCATTACCAACTTTTTTTCTTAATTTAATTACAGCATCAAAAATTGCTTCTGGTCTTGGTGGACATCCTGGGAGGTATAAATCAACTGGTATCAATTTATCAACACCTCTTACAGCAGTTGTAGAATCTGCACTGAACATTCCCCCTGTGATTGTGCAGGCACCCATAGCAATAACATACTTTGGTTCAGGCATCTGCTCATATAGTCTTACAAGGGCTGGGGCCATCTTCATTGTTACTGTCCCTGCAACTATTAGTAAATCTGCTTGCCTTGGCGAGCTTCTCGGCACTAATCCAAATCTATCAAAATCAAATCTAGATCCAATTAAGGCAGCAAATTCTATAAAACAACAAGCTGTTCCGTACAAGAGTGGCCATAGACTGCTTAGTCTAGCCCAATTATGAAGATCGTCTAAGCTTGTCAATATAATATTTTCGCTTAAGTCTGTAGTAACTTGAGGTGCACTAAGAGGATTGCAAGTCCCTTCTCGAATTTCTCTTATTGCTTTTGGGGATAATTGTGGATTCAATTTTTTAACTCCATTCTAAAGCACCCTTTCTCCATGCGTATGCCAGAGCGATAACGAGTATTGCGATGAAAATTAAAGCCTCAATAAAGGCTAATAATCCTAATCTATTAAAGGCAACAGCCCAAGGATAAAGGAATACCGTCTCCACATCAAATATAACGAAAACTAAGGCAAACATGTAATAACGAATATTAAATTGAATCCATGCTCCTCCTATAGGCTCCATTCCGGATTCATATGTAAGTTTTCTTTCTCCAGTTCTGCCTTTTGGGGCAACGATGAGATTAGTAACTAGAGCTAATACTGGAACAGCTGCGGCGATTAGAAGGAAACCTAAAAAGTATTCATAGCCAGTTAATAAAAACATCTTAAAAAATTAATTTTGAATAAAAGTCGCTTAATTAAGCAAAATCTTTTAAAGTTCTTAAAGAACAATAATAAACCGTGAGTGAAAACATTCAACCAACCTCTGAGGAAAACAAAATAGTTGAAGATTTTGAGAAAGAAAAACTTTCTGAAAATTCCTTAGAAGCAAATGTTGAACAACCTATACTTAATCTAGAACAAAATAGATTCGAATGTAGAAGTTGTGGATATATTTATGATCCGTCTGAAGGAAATAAAAAATTAAACATACCTAAAAATACTCCTTTTTCAGAGTTAGATGGGAATACTTTTGCTTGCCCTGTTTGTCGAGCCGGTAAAAATTTTTATAAGGATATTGGATCTAGAGCAAAACCTAGTGGATTTGAAGAGAATTTAGTTTATGGATTTGGATTTAATAGTTTACCTCCAGGACAAAAAAATATATTGATTTTTGGAGGGTTGGCGTTTGCTGCTGCTATGTTCCTTTCTTTGTACTCTTTGCATTAATATAGTTAAATGAAAAATTTTTTTACCAGTATTCCTAATCTTCTTTTATCTGTTGTTCTCTGTTTTGTTTTAAGCAGTTGTTCATCTACAGGTGTCAAGATGAATGAAAGCAGCCCTTGGAAAACAATTCAGTTTGAAGATCAGGCTAATGCTTTAGATGTTGATTTTATAGATGATAATCATGGGTTTTTAGTAGGCTCAAACAGATTGATTATGGAATCTACTGATGGTGGTGAAACATGGGAAAAAAGATCATTAGATATCTCTGCTGAAGAGAACTTTCGCCTTCTCGATATTGATTTCAAGGGTTCTGAAGGTTGGTTAATAGGGCAACCCTCTCTCGTAATGCATACTTTCGATGAAGGTAAAAATTGGACTAGGCTTTCACTTGGGAAGTTACCAGGCCAGCCTTTCTTAGTTACTACTATTGATGAAGGAGTTGCTCAATTGGCGACAACCTCAGCAGCTATTTATGAAACTTCCAATAGCGGTGAAACATGGGAGGCAAAAGTATCAGACCCTTCGGAACAGGGAGGTATAAGAGATTTAAGAAGAACATCTAACGGTGATTATGTGAGCGTAAGTAGTCTTGGGAATTTCTTCTCTACTCTTGATAGTGATAGCAATACTTGGATTGCTCACCAAAGAGCAAGTAGTAAGAGAGTGCAAAGCATTGGTTTCAATCCAGAAGGAAGTTTATGGATGCTTTCAAGAGGTGCGGAAATTAGATTTAATGAAGATTCTAATAATTTAGAAAGTTGGTCAAAGCCTATAATTCCTATTCTTAATGGTTACAATTATTTAGATATGGGATGGGATCCAAATGGTGACATATGGGCTGGCGGTGGTAATGGCACTTTAATAGTAAGTAAAGATCAAGGTGAAACTTGGAATTCAGATCCTCTTGCTTCTGCATTGCCTACTAACTATATAAAAATAGTTTTCCTTGATAAGGAGTCTTTAGATAATCAAAAAGGATTTATACTTGGCGAGCGTGGTTACATTCTTAAATGGAATGGCTAACTAAATCTGTAATAACTTAAGAAAATAATAAAAAAAATCTTAATTTTGGATGAATTTAACAACTGTCTGTAACCAAGCTGTTAATTTCTTCGCGAACTTATGATTTTACACTGTAAGATCGTATGGTAAACATTTGTGATTATGGCCGCAGGTTCAACGGGTGAACGCCCATTTTTTGAAATAATCACCAGTATCAGGTACTGGATTATTCATGCAGTAACATTACCAGCTATTTTTATAGCAGGCTTCTTGTTCGTATACACAGGTTTGGCTTACGACGCTTTCGGTACTCCTCGTCCGGATAGTTATTTTCAGGCATCTGAAGCAAAAGCTCCTGTTGTAACACAAAGATTTGATGCGAAGTCTCAACTTGATTTAAGAACAAAATAACTATGTCTAATTCTCAAGCTCCAATGCAGGCTGCGGAAGTCCGCGTTTATCCTATTTTTACTGTTCGTTGGCTAGCAGTTCACGCTTTAGCTATTCCATCAGTATTCTTTTTGGGTTCCATTGCTGCTATGCAATTCGTAGCCCGATAAATTTAACAATCATGCAAGTAAACGAAAATCCTAACAAAGTTCCAGTTGAACTTAATCGTACAAGCCTCTATTTAGGCTTACTATCAGTATTTGTATTGGGAATTTTATTTTCCAGTTACTTTTTCAATTAAATTAAAACTATGAGTAAATTAAAAGGACCTGATGGAAGAATTCCAGATAGACTTCCCGACGGTAGACCAGCAGTTGCATGGGAAAGAAGATGGACTGAAGGAACTCTTCCTCTATGGCTTGTTGCTACGGCAGGTGGAATTGCAGTTATCTTCGTTTTAGGAATATTCTTCTATGGCTCATACCAAGGCGTTGGAGCTGGAGGCTAATAAATCCTTACCTTGACCTGATAATCACTTATATCAAATAAGCCTAATAAGAATCAGTAAATATCCTTAGTTTCTCTTTTGTAGAGCTAGGGATATTTTCTTTTTGGGTTATCAATCCATCTTTTAATGAAAAATGAGACTTGCTTTTTGGTCTTTCTTTTTCAATTAATTTAGCTACTTCAAATATTATTTTATTAGCCACTTCAGTATTTGATCTAAGATTATCCAAAACCATCTCTACAGAAACTTCTTGATGAGTTTGATGCCAGCAATCATAATCAGTAACCATAGATAAGGATGAGTAAGCTATTTCAGCTTCTTTAGCTAATCTTGCCTCTGTGTGGTTCGTCATTCCAATTATTGAACATCCCCAACTCCTATATAAATTAGATTCTGCTCTAGTTGAGAAAGCGGGACCTTCCATTGCTAGATAGGTACCCCCTCTATGCAATTGTCTACCGCCTGGAATATTTTTTTCTCCGATTTCACTTAATATACGTGATAAATTTGTGCAGAAGGGATCCCCCATCGTTACGTGAGCAACAGCTCCCTCGTTAAAGAAGGTTGCAGGTCTATTTTTTGTCCGGTCTATAAATTGATCTGGAACCACCATATCAAGTGGCCTTATCTGTTCTTGTAATGAACCAACTGCTGAGGGAGCAATAATCCATCTTACTCCTATTGATCTTAGAGCCCAAATATTAGCTTTGTAAGGGATTTCAGAAGGATTTAAACTATGTGTTCTGCCATGTCTAGGAATGAATGCTATCTCTAGGTTTCCAAGATTATATACTTTTATTGAATCAGAAGGTTTACCATAGGGAGTATTGATTTCTAGTTCTCTTAAGTACTCTATTTTATCCATTGAATAAAATCCACTTCCACCAATCACTCCTAATCTTGATTTTTCAATTGGTAATAAATGTTCTTTATTCATAGTGATGTAAATGACTTTTAATCATCTGGTACTAATTGGAGGGGGACACTCAAATGTTTCTTTGTTGAAGAAATGGTTAATGTGTCCGAAATTAATGCCAGAAATTCCTGTTTCAATTATATCTAGAGATTCTCATTTGGTTTATTCGGCGATATTCCCATCGGTGATTTCAAAATCAATCACTTTAGAAGATAGTTTAATTGATATAAAATCTTTAGCAAAAAATGCAAAAGTATCTTTTATAGAAGAAGAAGTAAAGGATATTGATTTTAATTTTAAGAAAATTGTTTTAAGTAATAGACCTTCAGTTAATTATTCGAAATTGGTGCTTAATTATGGAAGTCAAACAATAATTCCAAAAGAATTTGAATCACTAGTTAAAAATCGAAATGCTTTTTCAATTAAACCTTTTTTAAGGGCTTATGACTCAATACTAAAAGAGGACATTTTTGATTCAGTTAATGAACTTCCATTTGTAATTGTTGGGAGTGGCCTTGCTGCAATTGAAGTATCTTATGCTTTGAGAAAAAGATGGGGAGATAGACCTTTAAAACTATTATGTGATTCAAGAAAAATTAATAATACAATTCTAAAAAGTTTACGGAATTCCAATATTGATCTAGTTGAAAAACTTAATTTTGATTATGGCAAGATTCTTTTATGTACTGGAAATACATCTCCATTATGGGCACAAAAAAAATTATTAGATTCGGATTCTTATGGCAGAATAATTACAAATCAGAATTTACAGATAAAAAGTTTCTCTGGAATCTTTGCTGTCGGTGATTGCGCAGTTGTAGGTTCAGCAAAAAGACCAGCATCGGGAGTTTTTGCAGTAAAAGTTGTAAATACATTAGTACAAAATCTAAAAAAAAATATAGAAGGGAGACCATTAAAAAAGTGGTTCCCTCAAAAGATCGGATTGCAAATAGTAAATATATTTCCAAGCCATCATCCAAAGGCTTTTGCTATTTATCGCAATTTTGTTTTCGGCCCTTCTTTTATTTTTTGGATTTTAAAGCACAAAATTGATCTCAACTTTATTCAAAAGTTCAGATCAAAAAGGCTAATTATGAAAAGTAGTGAAAAAGATATTTCATTGAATGATTGCAGAGGATGTGCAGCTAAAATTCCTCAGTTTGTTTTGAATAAATCATTAATAAACTCTAAGTTAAATTCTTTTGCCTTATCACCTGAAGATTCAGTTGAGATATATCAAAATGGTCAAGATATTATCTTGCAAAGTGTAGATGGATTTCCTGCTTTGGTAAGTGATCCTTGGCTTAATGCAAAAATTACTACTTTGCATGCTTGCTCAGATTTGTGGGCATGCGGAGCAAAACTATCATCTGCGCAGGCTTTAATTTCATTGCCAAAAGTTGAAAGGGAATTTCAAAGTTATCTCTTTTCGCAATCACTTCAAGGTATTAAATCAACAGTTGAGGATCATGGAGGTGAATTACTTGGAGGCCATACTTTCGAGGCAAGAAGTTTAGTAAATAAACCCTATTCATTAGGAATAGATATTTCTTTAACAGTTCAAGGTATTTTAAAAAATGGAGCAAAACCATGGCTTAAATCTGGAATGAATATTGGAGATATTCTCATGATGTCTAGACCTCTAGGCGTTGGGATTTACTTTGCCGGTCAAATGCAAAATATTAATATGCTAGGTAGTTCTTCTGAAATAATTAATAATTTAATAAAGAGCCAGCAATATTTGATTGATGAAATTTATCATTTTCAAAATCAATTTAAAGGATCATTAATCAATGCTGCCACTGACATTACTGGATATGGATTTATTGGACATCTTAAAGAAATGGTTGAATCATCTAATTTATATAGGCAAAGCAATAATCTTGAGCCACTAAAAGTTTTATTAGATTTATTTGCATTTAAAGCTTATCCTGGAGTATTTGATTTAATAAGAAAAGATGTTAAAAGTACTTTGTTTGAATCTAATAAAGAAATTTTTGACAAAATTTATAAAGTAAATAAGCAAAAAAGAATAATTAATTTTTTAAACGTAAATTTATTAGATCAAGAGACTTTTAACGAGAGAATATCATTACTATTAGATCCTCAAACATGCGGACCCTTGTTGATTAGTTGCAATCGTAAATATGAAAATGTTCTAAAGGATAAATGGTACAAGGTTGGAGAAGTTGTAAAAATGTAATTAATTTCTATTTAATTTGTCAATTTCCAAATATCTTAATCTTTTGATTTCCTTTCCCATCTCCTTCCCTGGATCCCATCCTTCTTTTTTTAATGTTTCTCCATCTTTTTTTGATTTTATGAATTTGTAAATAAATAACCACTTAAACAATTTACGCCAGTATGGTCCTCCATCACAAATTAATAATTTGACTGTCTCATCATTAAGGTTTCTGTCTTCAATAAATTCTGTCCAACTTGATGGAGAAAAATGATTGAAATTTTTTTGTTTTGTATTTAATATCATTTTGATATCTAAATAATCTTCTAATATTTTTATCTCACTATTATTTACCAAAAATCTCTGACATGCTTTTTCTAAATCTTTTGAATCTTTTAATAAGTAAAGCATATGATTTCCCTTTAACTTCTTAATCCAATTGAGTCCTCTTAAAAATCTTTTATCGACTTTAATATTTTCATTTAAGATTGAGATAATTTCCCATTTATGAATTATCGAAATTACATTAGTCAAATTATCGTGTTTGCAAATTTCAGCTAGTTCCATCCTTATTCGTATGCCTAGTGCAGGAGGGTAAATCATTTTCTGTTCAGTTTTTGAACTTTTCCATGGCCATTGCCTAACTGTTTCTTGAGATTGTTTGAGAGAATTATTTGAAATATTGAAATCTAACCTTGAAGCATATTTTGCACATCTAATTAATCTACTTGGATCATCTGAAATACTATTATTGTGAAGTAAGTTCAATTTTTTACTTTTTATATCAGAAATTCCACCATAAAGATCATAGATTTTCCTTGTCGAGACCTCAAAGGCTATTGAATTTATAGTAAAATCTCTCCTCTTAAGATCCTCCTCAATAGTACTTTTATTTACTCTGGGATTTAAGCCTGGAGCAGAATAAATTTCTTTTCTTGCAGAAGCGATATCAATTTTATAGTCATTAATATTTATTTCTACGGTATTGTATAAATTAAATTCCTTAATTAAACATAAATCTACATTTACAATATTTTTTTTTATAAATTTTGCAAGAGAAATAGAGGATCCTTCAATAACAAGATCAATATCTACAGGTTTAGAAAACGATTTTTTGTGGAATTTACTAATTAATAAATCTCTTAAATAACCGCCAACAAAAGCTACTTTAGTATTGTTATTAGATTCTATGTATTTTGCAATTAGGTTATATAGATTAAATGGAGTTTTGATTAATTCCCCTTGGATGTAATCAGAGATATCGTTCATGAGTTTTAACTTACATAACGAATTGGAGCTAATCTTGGATCTAGAATTTTACTTCCTTTATCACCAAATTTTACTGCTAAAGATATTTTTTCCCCACTCCCAAAAATATGTATGATTTCACCTTTCCCAAACTTTGAGTGAATTAGCTTATCGCCAACTATCCAGCTTTTCCCTTTACTGGGACCTGAATATAATTTCCTTACTGCATTTATTGGTTTGTTAACAAATTCATTTGGATTGTTTCGATCAACTCTAGTTAAACGATCAAGATGCCAATCTCTTCTAATTGAAGCACCACCAGTTTGTGGTAATTCGCCATCCATTAAATCTTCAGGTATTTCCGAAAGAAATATTGAAGGAATTGTTGCTTCACGCATGCCACCCCATAATCTTCTTTCTCTGGCATGACTTAAGAAAACTCTTTCTTTAGCTCTAGTAATACCTACATAGCATAATCTTCTTTCCTCTTCAAGAAGTGAGGGAGTATCTATAGATCTATGGCTAGGGAAGAGACCTTGTTCTAGCCCAGTGATAAAAACATTTTGAAATTCTAAACCTTTACTATTATGCAGAGTCATGAGAGTTACAGAGTTAGGATTATTTTTCTTCGTATCATTATCAGTTGTTAAGGCTGCTGTAGAAAGAAATCCCTCTACATCTCCACTTTCTGTTTCTTCTTCATATTGAGTAGCTGCATTAATTAGTTCTTGTAAATTATTTCTTCTATCTTCAGATTCTTCTGTCCCACTAGAGAGCAAGTCACTTAAATAACCACTTTTTTCTAATATAAGTTGTAGTAGTTGAGCGGGACCTGAATTTTCTAGGTAACACAGTAGATCATTCATAATTTCAGTAAATTTATTAATTCCTTTTGATGATCGGCCTATTGTTTCTTCAAGACTTTGTTTATCATTAAGAACCTCCCATAATGGGATATTTAACCTATTAGATAGTTCATTAAGTTTTTGAATAGTAGTTTTACCAATCCCTCTTCTAGGAACATTTATGATTCGTAAAAGACTAACGTTATCTGAAGAATTAACCAGAACTTTCAAATATGCTATTGCATCTTTAATTTCTCTCCTATCATAAAAACGCAATCCTCCAAAAATTGTATAAGGAATGCGCCACCTTACAAGAGATTCTTCTAATACTCTCGACTGAGCTCTGGTTCGATATAAAATTGCAAAATTTTTCCAAATTGGGTTTTGATTATGGTTATTGAGTGATTTTATTTTATTGGTAATTGCTTCTGCCTCGGAAATTTCATCATCACAGCTGAGTAACGTTAAAAGTTCCCCTTTTTCTTTAGTAGCCTTTAAAACTTTGTCAATTCTTTCAGAGTTGTTTTCAATTAGTGAGTTTGCAGCATCAAGGATATTGGAAGATGACCTATAATTTTCTTCTAATTTAATTAAAGATGATTTTGTATCATCGTTGATTGAAGTTTTAAAATCTTCTTGAAAACCAATTAAAATTCTGAAGTCAGCTGCTCTGAAACTATAAATACTTTGATCAGCATCCCCAACTACAAAAATTGACCGATCTTCCCAATTGAAGAATTTTTTTGGTTCAGTATTTCCAGCCGTAATTAATTTTATAAGTTCATATTGTGTTCTATTTGTATCTTGATATTCGTCAACTAAAATATGTTTAAATCTTTTGTGCCAGTAATCTCTTACTATATCATTTTGCCTTAATAAGAAAACAGGCAAAAGTAGAAGATCATCAAAGTCTAAAGAATTATTTTTTGAGAGCGAAATCCTATATCTCTTGTAGGCTTCTGCAACTGTTTTATCAAAATTATTATCTGCTTTTTCTAAAAGATCATTAGAAGTTAAGCATTGATTTTTAGCATTACTTATTAATCTTTTAATCTTTTTGGGATCATATCTTTTTGGGTCAAGATTCATATCTTGACTGATAATTTCTTTTACTAATGTTTGAGAATCTGTTTCATCATAAATTGAAAATTGTCTTGTCCATTTTAGGCCTTCTGGATCAGTATATTTTTCAATATCGTATCTCAGAAGTCTTGAAAATAAGGAATGGAAAGTACCGATCCAAAGGTTCTGAAGCCTCTCTTGGTGAACGTTTGTTCTTAATTGATTTTGATCAATTTCTTTGAGAGTTGTCCAAGGCTGACCAAATTGATTAAAAGCTAATTCTTGGGCTAGAAGAACCTCTAATCTTGCTTTCATTTCTTTAGCAGCTTTGTTAGTGAAAGTGACTGCGAGAATGTTATAGGGATCTATAGAATTACCCTCAATAAGATTTGCAATTCTGTGTGTAAGAGCTTTAGTTTTCCCGCTACCTGCACCTGCTACAACTAGTAGTGGTCCATAAACATGTTTTACTGCTTGAAGTTGTTGATTGTTTAGGGACTTAAAAAGGAAATTGTTGGTTTGAGGCACTTTTGGAAGGGTTTTTCAAAAATCAGACTTTACTATGAGATTCAGATTCCGTTTCTAGATCTTCTAACGCTTTTTTTAAATTTAAAAGTTCATTATTGTTATTAATTATTTCTTCAAATTTATTTTGAGGCATCTTTAATTTCATACTTCTATCTAGAATTTCTTTTTCCAATCTCTTTTTATATGAGGAAATAAGCTTCTTTGATAATTTTAAATCCTGTTGATCCAAAACTTTATTAAAAATGTAGTTTTATATTAGCGGAAAAAAATTTTTTATTTGAATTATTTCAACTATCACTTTGGAATGAAGTTATTAATTAAGAAGCGTTGCGTTAAGTTTGAAATTGTATTGTTTTTGCTAGCTTTGTATTATTCTTAAGATCGGTCTTTAAATTTTTACTTTAGGAATGTCAGTTTCAAAGAATAATCAACTATTGTCAGCCGATAAGAAATTAAATGATTTAAGCAATATAAAAGAATTTATTAATAGTGCAAACTCAAGATTAGATGCAATAACCTCAATAACCAATAATTCACATGCAATCGCAGCAGACGCTGTAACAGCAATGATTTGCGAAAATCAAGATTCACTTAATTCAAAAATATCTTTAAATACAACTAACAAGATGTCCGTTTGTTTAAGAGATGGAGAAATAATCCTAAGGATTGTTGCTTATCTTTTAATTTCTAATGACGAATCAGTTTTAGAAAAAAGTTGTTTGAAGGATCTTAAAAATACTTATCTTGCTCTTGGGGTACCTTTAAGAAATGCAAGAAGGGTTTTTCAATTAATGCGAGATGCAACTATCTCTGATTTGAATTCAACAGTTAATAATATGCATGGTAACAAAGGCTTTCTTCCTAAATTAATATCTGAAACAGAGTTTCAATTTGAAAGGATAATTAATCTTTTAAACTAGCTAAATTTCTTATCTCTGAAGTATGTGAAGTCTGTATAACTGAGTTATTTTCCAGATTTCTAATAGTAGAAAATCTGGATCTTATATGAGTGGATAAAAAGGAAATTCTTTCTTCGGAAACTGTTGATTTATAAATAGTTTTAATGTGTAAATTATTTTGTTCATCAACAAAATAATTGGATGATGAAATAAAGGATTCTGTATAACCTTTATTTCTTAAAACAATTCCTGAATTTTCATCTTTGGGTAAAAAAATCAGAATAGTTTCATCTCCCTCATTCATATTATCTTCTTCCCAATCACTAATAGCTTGCCAGTTTATAGAAATGGCTATACTCTCAAGGTTTAAACTGAATTTATAATTTTTAAAAATTTCAACGACTTTTTTATTTTTTTTGTTGATATGTTTTATGTATATTTTACTAGTTGAGTTTTCAAATTCCTGAAAAGCTAAAGTGTGAGTACTTCTAATTGATTTCCACTCTCCTATACTTTTATCAATGAATTGATTAATTATTGTTAGATTCTTCGTCAAGTTTATCTTCTACGGAATGATTTTCTGCTTTTTGTATCATTCTTACCATTGAATCCACCATTAATCTCTTTGCAGAAGTTACTTTTAATCCAGAAGGAGTAGTTGATATTTGTTCTCCAGGACGATCATATGAAGTTGGTCTGAATGGAGTCATCTAATAACTTTAAGAATTAATCGATATCCATTCTTGCATGAATCATTATTTATATAGTTATTGTTTGCGAAAATGTCATATCTTTCGTCTTTGATTACAGAATTATCAATTGTTTTGTTATTTAGGCATTTTATTTTTTGCCAATCCTGAAATAGTCGCTAAAGCAAACATTCCCAATAGAGCAATACCTAGAAATAATCCTGCTCCCTGGCTAACTCCAGCTCCTACTGCTACAAGTATAGAGTCACTGATTAGAAGACTTATTAATAATGCAGGAGTAAATATTTTCCAGCGAGTTCCTCCAATACCAATTGCGTAGCTTAGAAAATCAAAAAGGCCAGTCATTAGTAGACCTGTCATAAGAAAGAAATTTTCTTCTAGCTGGTTTTGATTAAAACTTTCAATCTTTTGCATTGCTTTCGGGCCTACTAAATTACGTACAGGAACGCGACCATAATTTCTCGCGATAAAGAAAGCAGCTTGGCAAAAAACGATATCAGAAAAGATTATTGTCATGTAACCTTTTTGAAATCCTAGTAATGAACCAGCTAGCAGAGAATAAGCTGAACTTGGAAGGGCAGGTAAAATAATACTTACTCCTCTGAGTATGAATATTCCAAAAGGAGCCCAAATCCCCATACTTTCTATTTTGTTCCTTAGAGGTTCAATCCCATAATTTTGGATTAAATAAATCAATACTACAAATATTGCTATAAAAAAAACTACTGAGAGAAATTTCTGTATTTTATTCATTATTTTTCAAATAAATTTATTGGAATTAAATTCTTAATTTAATGTTTGATTCTATCTATAATAGAAATACTAATCAATAAAAATTTTTACAAATTTTTAATCTTATATTTCCTACTAATAAAAAATATTTGTATTCCATAAGTAGTCATGATTAATTCTAAGAATAAAGTTAATTCAATATTTTTAAGAAATATAATTAATTTAGTCCTTTCGATAATCGTTTCCATATTTATTCCAATAAAACAATCAGAAGCTTTGCCTCATGAATGGGTTGGAGTCCCTAAAAGTCAATATGGAGAGCAGTTATGGGATAAACAAAGTATTAAAAGAAATGAGGATGGTTCTGTAAGAGTATTGAGTAAATTTATTCCCAAAACAAAAAGTGAAATTACAAAGGATATTCTCTATACAATGGATATAAATTGTTTTGAAAAATCATTTAGAGATGTTGATGTCTCTATAGATGAAGTAAATAGTAATTTCAATGATTTAGCTGATTGGCAAGATCCAAATGGAGATAAACTCATTTTGGGTGTTATTGGTCAAGTCTGCAGAGTTGAAAACTAAAAAATTTTCAATTATAAAAATTAAATTATGAAAAATTTACGAACCCACTATTTCTTGAAAGTATAAAACCCTGTCAAAGACAGGGTTTTAAAGGTGCCAGGACCCAGATTTGAACTGGGGACACGGCGATTTTCAGTCGCCTGCTCTACCAACTGAGCTATCCCGGCTCTAACCTATATACTCTAAATTAAGATGTGTAGTTTGTGAAACCCTTTTCATTAAAAATTTTATATCTTTATCAAATATCCAAAAATTATTACCTTGAATTAATCGCTAATAATGCAGTACCAAAAGAAGTGGTTTTATTGCATGAAACTATTGGTATATTTATAATTTTTTCTCTTATTTTTCTCCACTGAGGGTTTTTTGAACCTCCACCAACAGTAATAATTTTTTTTGGAAGTGAACCTGTTAGTTCACCTAGTTTTTCCCATCCTTTCAATTCGATCTTGGCTAGCCCCTCGAATAATGCATGTAAATAAAGTGAGTCGCTTACTGGTCTTGGACCTAGTATAGGTTCTAAATTAGAATTATTAACAGGAAATCTCTCACCTTTACTATTGAGGGGTAAAAGATTCAAAGAAGTGTTTTTCGATGGATTTATTTGTCGACTGAGCTCCTTTATTTCTAAATCTGAGAAGAACTGAGACAAGATACCACATCCTGCATTTGATGCCCCTCCACATATCCAATCGCCGTTTACTTTGTGGTTTGTAATTCCTTGTTTTTTTATTGGGTTATCAATAATTTTCTTAACTACAATAGTTGTTCCTAAAACTGCGAGACCATCTTCTTTACCTAAACCTGCAGCTATTACACTTGCATTAGAGTCAGTGGTGCCTGAGATTAATATTAATTTCTTATTCAAGTTAAATCTTTCTGCAAAATCAATATTCACTTGTCCAATAATTTCCCCACTTTTTATTATTTGAGGTAGGCATTTGTGCCATGAAGTATTGCGATAGCTTTTTGGCCATGATTCTTTTTTTAGATCCCATCCTAGTTTTAGATTATTACCTTCTTCTCCATATTTCCAATCTTTTAAAAACCAACCAGTGATCCAATCAGATTGATGTCTTAAAAGTATATTTGTCCCATATTTATCTATTAGTTTTAATGCTTTAGCAAGACTACTGTATGGAGTTCGGAGATAATCTTCTCCAGAAGTTAATGATTCAAGAAGGACCATATGTTCATTACATGCTTGGTCATAAGATATTGCTTCTCCCATCGGCTCTCCTTTCAAATTTGATGCTATTAAAGTCCCTGAGGTGCCTGAGATAGCCAATTTATTAAGGTTAATTTTTACCTCAATAGGTAAATTGACTAAGAGATTTTCACAAGAATTGATCCAAGAATTTGGATTTTTAAAGCTGTATGAATAAGGGACTGAATTTGAATATACTAATTTCTTATGAAGATTAATTATTGATATTCTTGCACCACTAGTTCCAAAATCTAACCCTCCATAAAAATTATCAGGCATAGAAATAATATCTATAAAAAGATTTTGGAAGCCTCGGCTAATTGGGCTGCTTTTTCTTCTACATTTTCCCAAGGGAGCTCAAGATCTCTTCTGCCAAAATGTCCATAGGATGCAGTCTTTCTAAAAAATTTACCTCCCATTTTTTTTGGTAGATTTCTTAAGTTAAATTCTTTTATTATAGCTGCTGGTCTTAAATCAAAGTGCTCTTTGATTAGATCAGTCAAATTAGCTTGTGAAATAAGACCTGTATCAAAAGTTTCCACGAGAATAGAAATTGGTTTTGCTACTCCAATTGCATAACTTAATTGCACTTCTGCTTTTTTTGCCAATTTTGCCTTAACTATGCTTTTAGCTACATAACGTGCTGCATAAGCAGCTGATCTATCTACTTTTGTGGGATCTTTACCAGAAAATGCCCCTCCTCCGTGTCTTGCATATCCACCATAAGTATCTACAATAATTTTTCTGCCAGTTAGCCCCGCATCCCCTTGAGGCCCCCCTACGACAAATTTTCCCGTGGGGTTTACTAGAAATCTTGTATTGCTAATGTTTGGTTTGATTTCTAAATCTTCAGTAGCAGGAATTACAACATGCGTCCATAAATCTTTTTTTATTCTTTGACGAATTTCTTCTTCATTTGTTATTCCATCAATCTCAGGATTATGTTGAGTGGAAATTAAAATCGTGTTAATTGAGACTGGTAAACCTTTTTCGTAATCAATGCTTACTTGAGTTTTACCATCTGGTAGTAGATAATTAAGGACTTCTTCATGCCTCACTTTGGCAAGTTGGATGGCTAATCTATGTGCCAAGCTAATCGGTAAGGGCATTAATTCAGGCGTCTCATCGCATGCATAGCCGAACATTATGCCTTGATCACCAGCTCCAGTATTATCTTCCAAATCATCGTTAACATCATCTGCTTCGTTTACTCCTTGAGAAATATCCGGCGATTGCTCGTCAAGTGCTACTAAAACAGCACAACTATTTGCGTCAAACCCACCTGCTCTATAGCCTTCATATCCAATTTCTTTAATTACATTTCTAACAAGTTTTATATAATCGACTTTTGCTTTTGAAGTTATTTCTCCAGTAAGTAAACAAAGACCCGTATTAACAACAGTTTCGCATGCAACTCTGCTTTCTGGATCTTCAGTCAATAAAGCATCTAAAACAGCGTCACTAATTTGATCACATATTTTGTCAGGATGACCTTCAGTAACGGATTCTGAAGTGAAAATGAAATCACTCATTTATAAATAATTTTGGGATTAGGGAATATCCTAAATTAGATTATCGTTCCAAATCAATTATTGTAAATTAAAAAGACCTGTATTAAGAATAATGAGGCTTAATTTCCGATATTCGTGCACAAAATATAATTGAAGTTATACTGCTTCAGATGAAGCTGTAACGATCTCTTCGTTATCGTCAGTTTGTTCAAATAACATTTGTTTATATTTCGCAGCCATTTCTTCAGCTTTACTAAAAACTTTTTGAGGGTCAGTTAGCATATCTCCTGGTTCAGGTTCAAGTGCTTTAGTAGATAATGAAATTCGCCCTCTTTCTGAATCAAGGTCAATTATCATAACTTTCATTTGGTCATTCACATTTAAAACGTTATGAGGAGTCTCAATATGTTCATGACTAATCTCAGAAATATGCAATAGACCACTAACTCCACCAATATCAATAAAGGCTCCATAAGGTTTAATACCTTTTACAGAACCAACAACAACTTCGCCTACCTCAAGTCGGTTCATTTTTTTCTCAACTAAAGCTCTTCTATGGCTTAGTACTAATCTATTTCTTTCTTCATCAACTTCAAGAAATTTTAAAGGCAAATATTCACCTTCTAAGTCATCTTTAATTTTTCGAGCACTTATATGAGAGCCTGGAATAAAACCTCTCAATCCTTCTACCCTAACAAGAGCTCCTCCTCTATTTGTTGCGAAAACTTCAGAATATATCGTTGCATCTTCTTTTTGGAGTTGTCTAACCCTTTCCCATGCTCTTTGATATTCAATTCTTCTAATGGAGAGGGCTAATTGGCCATCTTCATTTTCTTCGCTCATTATGAAAAATTCTCTGCTTTCTGAAGGTTGTAAAACATCATTAAGTCCTTCAACTCTATTTATTGAAACCTCCTGAACAGGCATAAAAGCAGCTGTTTTTGCCCCTATATCGATCATGGCCCCTTTGGGCTCTAAGGCAAAAACGGTACCTTTAACTAGATCGCCCGGCTTGAAATTATAGTCATACTTACCCAATAGTGATGCAAATTCTTCTTGTGTGAATCCTGCGTTGTCAAAATCCGTATTTTTTCTGCTAGAGGAAGAATCTGCTGAAGGGATATCGCTCTCCAATGATAAATCTTCCTCGTTTTGAGATGCTGAATCATTATCTAACTCAGAAGAGTTTTTAATTTCTTGATCCTCAGAAAGTTCTTTAACGGTTTGGGAAGAATTTTCGTTCATTTGTTGTATCGCAGACTACCTAAGGTAGTTAGAAAGGGATGCTACTAGCCTGCAAACCAATAGCAAAAAACATTTGTGATATGTATTCTACACTTTAAGATGCTGAATTTTATGAAATTGAAGCTAATTGATTTTTTGAATTTCCCTTTAGAGATTCAAGAGTTGAAATAAAATCTTTTACTCCATTAAATTTTCTGTAAACTGAGGCGTATCTTATATAGGCGACTTCGTTTTCTTTCCTAAGATTTTTAAGTATTAATTCTCCGATTTGTGAAGATTTAATATCTTTATTAGAGTCTTGAACAATTTTTGATTCAATTCCATCAACGAAATTGATAATTGCTTCACTACTGAAGTTAGTCTTTTCGCATGCTCTTGATATGCCAGTAAATAATTTTTGTTTATCAAATAATTCTCTGCCACCGTCTTTCTTTATAACTGAAACTGGCATTGTTTCAACTCTTTCATAAGTTGTAAATCTAAAGCTGCAATTTAAACATTCTCTTCTTCTTCGAACACTTTTACCACTATCAGCAGATCTTGATTCCAAAACTCTGCTATCTGTGTTTTGACAGGTTGGACACTGCATGTAGTGAAATAAGGTGAACTGTAACTCTAATAGTAGAGTAAAATCCTAATTATGAAAAGTAAAAAAAAACCTCTTGTTAAAGAGGTTTTTTAATAACATCATTTTTTATCGAATTTAGGTGGATCTCTAAAGGCGACAGCAAAGAATAAAGTGACGACTGCAAGAGTTAAAATAAGAACGTATGCAAAAGCTTCCATAAGATTAAGTAATAAAGTTTAGTTTAAACCCTTCCTGGGATTCTTCTTGTGGTTTCGTCACCAAGTTTCTTGAATAAACCAAATTCAACTTGGTCTCCAATCTCAGCGTCGATACCAGCAAAGGAATTTCTGTAAAGAGTCCTTGAAGCATGCCACCAGTGTCCAAACAAGAATAGCAATCCGAAACATAGATGTGCATATGTAAACCATGCTCTTGGGGAGCTTCGGAATACACCGTCAGATTTATAAGTTTCTCTGTCGAACTTGAATGCTTCACCAAGCTGTGCTTTTCTGGCTAGTCTTTTAACTACTGCAGGATCAGTAAATGTTTGTCCATTTAAATCTCCTCCATAGATAGTTGCAGTTATGCCAGTTTGTTCAAATGAATACTTTGCTTCAGCTCTTCTAAATGGAATATCTGCTCTAACATTACCTTCTTTATCTTCAAGTATAACTGGGAAGTTTTCAAAGAAATTAGGTATTCTTCTAACTTCTAATTCGTTACCTTCCTTGTCTTGGAAAGAAATGTGACCTTGCCAACCAGTTGGTAAACCATCACCATTTACAAGAGCTCCAACTCTGAATAATCCTCCCTTTGCAGGACTGTTTCCAACATAATCATAGAAGGCTAACTTTTCTGGGATTGATGCATATGCCTCTTCTTTAGTGGCACCATCATCAATAGCAGCTTGGACCCTTCTGTTAATTTCAGTTTTGAAATATCCAGAGTCCCATTGATATCTGGTAGGACCAAATAACTCGACTGGAGTTGTCGCTGAACCGTACCACATTGTTCCAGAAACAACGAAAGATACAAATAGTACAGCAGCTAGAGCACTAGCAAGAACTCCTTCAAGACTTCCAAGTTTTAATGCTCTATACAGCCTTTCTCCAGGTCTATTGGTTATGTGAAAAATTCCTCCAATAATACCCATTAGTCCTGCCGCAATATGATTTGCAACTATTCCTCCTGGATTAAAAGGATTAAATCCTTCTACTCCCCATGAAGGGGCCACAGGCTCTACATGACCAGTCAAACCATAAGGGTCAGAAACCCAAATCCCGACGTTTGCGCAATGAAAAGCTCCAAAACCAAAGCATGTTAGTCCAGCTAGAAGAAGGTGAATTCCGAATATTCTTGGTAAATCAAGAGCAGGCTCACCAGTTCTTGAATCTTCCCATAAATCTAAGTCCCAATACGTCCAGTGCCAAATAGAGGCCAGCATCAGTAGTCCACTAAACACTATGTGTGCCGCTGCAACCCCTTCAAAACTCCAGAATCCAGGATCAACTCCTGTAGCACCCGTAATATCCCATCCGTTCCAACTACTTGTGATGCCTAGTCTTGCCATAAAAGGCATAACGTACATTCCTTGTCTCCACATTGGATTAAGAACAGCATCAGAAGGATCAAAAATGGCTAATTCATAAAGAGCCATAGAACCGGCCCAGCCGGCTAATAATGCAGTATGCATAAGATGCACAGCAAGTAGTCGACCTGGGTCATTAATAACTACTGTGTGAACTCGATACCAAGGCAATCCCATCGGTTAATTTCTTGTAACTATGCTGAATAAACAGCTAAACATCACGATAGTAAGGGTTTTTTAGTCTTTGAGGGATTTTTGTAAATAAATTTATTTTCTTGCAAAAATTGGGCAAATCAATAAGCAGAACTGGAGTTACAAGGAATTTTAAGCTAAAAATTGTTAATATTTTGGTCACAATTCTCAAAGTAAAACGCCAAAATAAGAAAAATAACTAAAAAAATGGCAACTATCAGATTTATCCGTGAGGATTTAGAGGTTCAATGTAATCCTGGTGAGAATTTAAGAGAATTAGTAATGAAAGAGAACTTACAACTTTATGGATTAAAAGGAATTTTAGGAAATTGTGGCGGAGCAGGGCAATGCAGTACTTGTTTTATTTCGGTTGAAGGAGGAAGCAAAAATTCTTTAAGCCCTCTTACTTCTGTAGAAGAAGAAAAACTTAAAAATAGACCTGAGAATTGGCGACTTGCATGCCAAACATTAGTTAAATCCTCTACAGTCATTTTAACAAAACCACAATCTCCACCTTCAAATTTTGAAGAACTTAAAAAAAATAGCGAAAATAAAAA
The DNA here is from genome assembly GCF_017696315.1 of Prochlorococcus marinus XMU1412. Lineage (NCBI taxonomy): Bacteria > Bacillati > Cyanobacteriota > Cyanophyceae > Synechococcales > Prochlorococcaceae > Prochlorococcus > Prochlorococcus marinus. Next base: position 302,107 of record NZ_JAAORJ010000001.1, read on the forward strand.
ATTACCTCGCTAATTGTTTAAGACTGTTAATTAGTTGATAAAAATTTGTTTATTTTTCCACTTTATTTCAAGTTATATGTCTATAGTCTTAATACCTAATAGAACTGTCAACTAAATGGAAACAACTAATTTCGGATTCGTAGCTAGCCTTTTATTTGTAGGGGTGCCAACAATATTCCTTATAGGTTTATTTATTTCTACTCAAGATGGCGAAAAATCAAGCTTCTACTCAGAATCTGGTAAAGGTAAGCTTGGCCCAAAAGGCTAAAGCTTTTATAAATGCTAAGCATTTCTGTAAAAGAAATTTTATTTTGGAAAAAAACACAACTTTCTAAGGGGGGAGATCATGAATCTCTTGCTCTTTTACTTGATTCTGTAGGCGGTATATCAACTAGTGATCTAAATTCGCTTAGTATAAATCCTGAAGGTAGCCTATATTTAAAACATGACTTAGACCATTTAGAGTCTATTTGGGAAGATCATTTATTAAATTCTTCGCCTATCCAATACCTTTGTGGGATTACTTTTTGGAGGGATCTAAAATTAAAAGTCACAAATAAAGTTCTTATACCTAGGTCAGAGACCGAACTAATAGTTGATATTGTCTTCAAGATATTTGGAAAAACTTCGCAGAAATTATGTTTCGCTGAATTAGGAACTGGATCGGGAGCTATTAGTATTGCTTTGGCATTAGCGTATCCATTGTGGGATGGAATAGCTACTGATATAGATCAAGATGTATTAGGAATAGCTACTGAAAATTACATTAATTCTTCTAAACAATCAAATTTAAGATTTTATTGCGGACACTGGTGGAGTCCTCTGGAAAGCTTTAAGGGGAAATTAGATCTGGCAATTTCTAACCCCCCATATATACCTAAAGATACTTATGAAAAATTACCCAAAGAGGTTAAAAATTTTGAACCAAAAATTGCTTTATTAGGAGGTGAAGATGGTTTAAAGCACATTAGAGAAATAATTCAAAAAGCACCATTATTCTTAAAGGAGAATGGTTGGCTAATTATAGAGAATCATTTTGATCAAAGTGAAAAAGTAAAACAACTACTAATTAAAAATAAATTTACATCCATAGAAATCGTGAATGATCTTTCAGGCATTGGTAGGTTTGCCATTGGGAGATATAAATAAATTATTAAAGGTTCATAATCTCAATGAATTTAGTAGACTGCAAAACTGCCTTGAGGACTCTTAAAAGTGGTTTGCCTATAATTTTCCCAACAGACACTTTACCTGCAATTGGATGCTTACCAAAATTCTCAAATATTATTTATGAGTTTAAAAAAAGAGATAGAAACAAACCCTTAATTCTTATGGGATCAGAACATAAACATTTAATTGATTATGTTCACGAATCAGCTAAAGAAGATTACGAAAATTTAGCCTCAAAATATTGGCCTGGAGCTCTGACAATTGTTATTCCTGCTTCATCAAAGCAGGCAGCAAACCTCACTAGTAATGATCTGACTATTGGGTTGAGAATTCCAAATTCAAATATCGCACAATCTCTTATGAGAGAGACAGGCCCATTGTTAACTTCCAGTGCAAATATTTCAGGTTTTAAAGGATCAATTACAGCTGAAGGTATTGCTCTAGACTTCCCTTCTGTAAAAATTTTGGGCCCTATCCCCTGGGGAAAAAGTAGCGGAAAAGCAAGTACTATTATATTTTGGAAGAAAAGTGGAAATTGGAAACTGATTAGAGAAGGAGAAGTATTAGTTAGGGAATTGTATTAATGTTTTTATTATTATTTTTTGTTTTTTTAATTCAATTTTTTACGTATTGGATATTTGAACCCCTTGCATCTTTTTTAGAGTTTGTTCTGGAGATAAGATTTTTTCCTATTGTTGCTCTGATAGGTTTAGTCTTTTTATTTTCAGGAAAGAATATTCAACAGAATTAAATAAATCAAAATGCCGGCTAACAGATTTGAACTGATGACCTTCGCTTTACAAAAGCGCTGCTCTACCGCTGAGCTAAGCCGGCAATCTCTTCATCTTACAATTAGGGAGGGTCAATTATCAGTATTTTTTTAGCTTTTTTTAAATTTATTACTTTTTGATATCTTTGTTAGATTTATCAGCTTTATCAGTTTTTTTGAATTTTATTTCTCCTGACATAGTTCTTTTAATTGGCAAATTGGCAACTAGTGCTGTCATTCTATCCTCAGTCTCTAAACTTACTGCCACCTCCTCAAAATCAATTTCAACATATTTAGCAACAACATCAAGGATCTCTTTCCTCATTTTATCTAAAAGATCAGTTGTTAAGGAACTCATATCAACTCTGTCATGAGCAAGTACAAGTTGTAATCTTTCTCTAGCTGTATTTGCACTAGACGTTTCTCTGCCTAGTAATTTATTTATAAGATCTCTGAGAGTCATCATTTTAAAAAACCTTTGTTTGCATTAATCTCATGAATTTATCTTTAAGACTTTTGCCTTCTTTTTTAAGATCGATAATTGGTACATCTTTATTTGTAAGTCTTTGAGAAACATTCAAATAACATTTTTTTGCAGGAGATCTACCATCTGAAAGGGTCAGTGGCTCTCCTCTATTTGTACTTATTATTACCTGTTCATCTTCTAAAACAATCCCTAATAAAGGCAAAGAAAGGATCCCTTGAACATCTTCGATGGATAACATTTCTTGACTAGCCATCATGTTAGGGCGAACTCTATTGATTACAAGTTGGATAGGCTCAATATCTGAAGTATTAAGAATCCCTATTACTCTATCCGCATCCCGCACTGCCGATAATTCTGGGTTAGTAACAACAATAGCTTCTTTACAGGCTGCAAGAGCATTTTTAAAGCCATCTTCTACGCCAGCAGGACAATCTACTAAGACAAAATCAAATTTTTCACTAAGTAACTCACTAATTTTTTTCATATCTTCGGGCTTCATCCAATCCAACATCCTTGGATCTCCAGCAGGTAGAAGAGCAAGATTGGGTTCCTTTTTATGTCTAACCAATGCTTGGTCAAGACGACAATTCTTGTCTAGAACATCTTGAGCGGTATAAATGATGCGATTTTCTAATCCTAGAAGAAGATCTAAATTTCTTAAACCAAAATCAGCATCTAATACAGCAGTTGTTGCTCCGCTATTAGCAAGTGCTATACCTAGGTTTGCGGTTAAAGTTGTTTTACCAACTCCTCCTTTACCTGAACAAATTAATATTGTGCGAGTATTCTTCCCCACGATTTTTAAGATTTTACAAATAATAAAGCCACTTGCAGAAAGTTAAATATTTTAAAGATTAAGTAATTCTTAAATTTATTTAGTGTGAATTAATTTATTGCAAATTATTGATTAATTTTTATTTTCGATTAAGTGTGGTTTGATAATTATCGTTTGTTTATCTATTACCGCAATTTCTGGATAATAATTTTTGGGTTTATCCTTTGGTCCTATAGCTACCACATCTGCAATTCTTAACTGTAAAGGGTTTAGATAAAGTGATGCAATAGAGGCATTTTTATTCCCGCTTTTACCTGCGAATGCGATCCCTAGTAATTTGCCCCAAACGTAAATATTTTTTTTAGCGGAAACTATTGCTCCTGGATTAACGTCTCCAATAATGCATAGGTTTCCATTTGAAGATATTCTTTCACCCGATCGTAATGTTCCTTTGTGAAGGATATCGTATTTCTTCTTTGAATTGAATAATGATAACTTATTTTTAATCTCTTGCTCTCTAATAAAAACTGAATCTATTTTTAAAAACTTTCCGCTTAGTATTGTATCTCTATTGTTTGAGTAAATGCATAAGGAACAAATGTTAATTTTGTCAAAATGGTTTTTTACTTTTGCTAATTGATGAGCACTTATTGACTCATTGACTACGAAAATTTTTGCTTCTAAAGGTTCCTTGATGGAAGAAAATTTTTTGAATGTTTCATGGATATTATCTAAATCTAATAAAGAAAAAATTTCTAAATATTTACTTTTAGTATTTTTTAAAACGATTTCCATTGAATTAAATCTAGGGATTGTTTTTCATCAATGAAATTTCATTATTAATTTCATTTTTGATCATACCTGGATAAATAATAAAAGAGCTTTCCTGGGATCTCATTAAAGTTTTTATTAATGCAGAACTATTTTCTAATGCGTTTTGATAAGTGCCGTCCCATATTTTCATTGCATTGTTAGATTCAAAACCTTTAAAAGACTTTTCCTTAATACCGCAAAATATTTCTGGATCATAACCATTCATTTCACATAATTTTGTGGCAAATGCAAGGATTTTTAATCTATTCATCTTAGTTAAAAAACTTATGTCTGATGCCTTTAATAAATCTCTATCAATAAACATTTTGCATAGTGTAGAAAGTGGTTCAAAAGATTCATCTTTCCATCTCATCAAATGATAAAAAAAGGTTACATCATCATTTCTTATGAAATCATCAAAATCAATCTTGGAAGGTGAAAAAATCCATTTATATAAAGAATCATCTAACCAAATTTTCTTTTCATAATAATGTTTTATTGTGTATAGTATTTTTTCCAAAATCCATGTCGATATTTCGTTTATCTTGTGATTGTATATTGTTCTATACATCAAGTTTCTTAGTACGAGGAAATGCTCGATAGCGATCACTCCTTTTGGTTTGATTCCGATATTACCATCGGGTGAAAAGGTGAGAGCTGAAATAATTCTTTCTAAATCTACTAACCCATAATTAGTACCTGTGTTGTAACTATCGCGTAAAAGATAATCGAGACGATCGCAATCTACCTCACTACTTATCAATGTTTTTAAAGGTTTTGAAAATAGTTGTTTTGATTGAAATAATTCACCAATTTTTTTCGGTAATTCGTTGTCATATTTTTTGAGGATTGAATTTATTGGAGAATAATTTGTAACTAAGTTTTCAGACCATTGTTCGTGATTATGCTTGAATATTGTTTCACTGGTATGGCTTAAAGGCCCATGACCTAAATCATGTAGTAGAGCTGCTCCATAAAGAATAAATTTATTTTCACAAAATGAAGATTTAATTTCAATTAATCTCTTATAAATTTTTCTAGCTATACAAAAAACACCAATTGAGTGAGTAAATCTACTCGATTCTGCGCCATGAAAAAGTAATGATGCAGCGCCTAGTTGTTTTATTCTTCTTAGTCTTTGAAAAGCGACTGTATCAATTAATTCCATAATCATTAATTCTTCTGGCTTTCCAGCATCAAATACTATTTCTTTATGAATTGGGTCATGAAAAATTCTTTTAATACTCATAATTTTTAGGATTTTTTATTTTCAATCCTTAACCATTTAAAGATTCAATTTCTTCATTGTTTAATTCAATATTTTGAACTGAAACTTCTTCTTTTTCCAATAGCGACCCCAGAAATAATTCTGCATTCCTCACCCATTTATCATCAGTACTTCCATAATCACTTGTATCCGGGAGATCAAGTAATTTGTTAGGAGTCATACCTTGGCCTTGAATATTATTACCATTGGGGGTTAAGTAACTAGCTACTGTTATGGCAATACCACTATCTTCTCCCAAACTTTTTAGGGATTGAATTAAACCTTTCCCATAAGTTTGCTCTCCCATAAGAATTGATCTCTCATTATCTTGTAAAGAACCGGCAAGTATTTCACTTGCACTTGCAGTACCTTTATTTACTAAAGTCACCATTGGTCCATCAAAAGATGTCTCCTTTTGAGAAATAATTGCATCTTTTATTCCATTTCTATCTTTTGTCTCGACTACAGGTTTCTCACTCAATAATGAGTCTGCAACTGCTATACCAGAGCTTACTAGTCCCCCTGAATTATTTCTAAGATCCAAGATCAAGCCTTCAACCTCTTTCTCTTTTAACTCTTGAAGTGCCTCTTCAACTTTTTTGGGTACGCTTTCGCTGAATTGAGTTATCCTTAAATATCCTATTGTGTGAGAATCGTCTCTCAATCTTTTTGTTCGAACTGGTCTGAGATCTACTGATCTTCTTTCTAGATCGACTTCCCTAACTTCTCCTGATTTCGAAGATACTTCAACTAAAACTTTTGTCCCTGATTCACCTCTTAACTTAGAGGCAGTACTTGCAAGCCCTAATTTTTCTGATGAAATTCCGTCCACTTTCTCTATCAAGTCCCCGCTTACTATTCCAGCTTCTTCAGCTGGAGAACCCCCAAGAGTAGAGATAACTTTAACTTTATTGTCATCATCTTCACCTAATTGAAGCCCAACTCCATTAATTTCACTCCCAAAATTACTTGATTTCAAAAGTTCATAATCTTTTGGGCGTAAAACTCTTGTGTAGGGATCTTCTAGAGGTCTTAACATGTCTTCAATTGCGGAATAAGCCTCTTCACTTGTTTCAATTTGTTTCTGTAATGTTTTTTGTCTAATTCTTTTCCATTGGATTTCATCAAACTTTTCAGGATCATAAAAACCTTCGTTTACTAAGGTCCAAGCGTCAAGTACTAATTGCCTGCTATCACTGAGAGCATCAACTCTTTCAGTCAACAAAAGATTGATAGAAAAAACTATGATCATTGATGCAGTGATCAAAGTTTTGAATGTTAAAAGTTTGTTAAAAGATGAATTCATTGGGTTAAGTGTTAACACCAAGTATAAGAATTTTAAGTAAGCTCTTTATATCAAAGCTAATTTTTTTTTGGATGGCGAATTCTTCATCTGTTTATGACTGGTTTCAAGAAAGGCTTGAAATCCAAGACATAACTGACGACGTAACTTCCAAGTACGTACCCCCTCACGTAAATATTTTTTATTGTTTAGGAGGCATAACTTTAGTATGCTTCCTAATTCAATTTGCAACAGGTTTTGCAATGACTTTTTACTATAAACCAACCGTTACACAAGCTTACAGTTCAGTCAGTTATTTAATGACCGATGTAAGTTTTGGTTGGTTAATAAGATCTGTGCATAGATGGAGTGCATCTATGATGGTTTTGATGTTAATCCTGCATGTCTTTAGGGTTTACCTTACTGGAGGTTTTAAAAGGCCAAGAGAACTAACTTGGGTTACAGGTGTTGTAATGGCGGTCATAACTGTTGCTTTTGGAGTAACAGGATACTCCCTACCTTGGGATCAAGTAGGTTATTGGGCAGTTAAGATTGTTTCAGGTGTGCCGGCTGCAATACCAGTAATTGGTGATTTTATGGTTGAACTACTTAGAGGTGGAGAAAGTGTTGGACAATCTACTTTAACCAGATTTTATAGCCTTCATACTTTTGTATTACCATGGTCATTGGCAGTTTTCATGTTGATGCACTTTTTAATGATTCGTAAACAGGGTATTTCAGGTCCCTTATAAACTCTTATACTTAAACCATTACTAGTTCTCCATATGTCTACGTTAAAAAAACCAGATCTATCTGATCCAAAATTGAGAGCAAAGTTAGCTAAAGGTATGGGCCATAATTATTATGGTGAACCTGCCTGGCCAAATGATTTATTATATATCTTCCCAGTAGTTATTTTAGGAACGATTGCCTGCGTAGTTGGATTAGCAGTTCTTGATCCAGCAATGTTGGGAGACAAAGCTAATCCCTTCGCAACACCTCTAGAAATTCTTCCTGAATGGTACCTCTATCCGGTATTTCAAATACTTAGAGTTGTTCCCAACAAACTTTTAGGTATCGCACTTCAAACATTAATTCCTCTTGGATTAATGATTTTACCCTTTATCGAAAACGTTAACAAATTTTCTAACCCATTTAGAAGGCCAATAGCAATGTCTGTTTTCTTGTTCGGAACTTTTCTAACCATCTATCTTGGTATTGGAGCGTGTTTGCCAATTGATAAATCACTCACTTTAGGTTTATTTTAGTATTAAATTTTAAACATATCTAAATCTTTACCCTCATTCCTTAGGAAATGATTCATCAATAAAAATCCAACAATTGTCCAAGTTTGATAAGTCCTTGATTGTTGTCCAACCCATGTACCTGTAGGCCCATCAAAATATTCTGCCCATTCTTGCTTGGGTAATTGATTAAGTTGACACCAATATGATTCCTCTATTAAAGATTTCATTTCTTCCATGAGAATCACATCATCTGAACCATATTCTTTTTGATGCAATAGAACAGCTGCACCAAAAAACCAAAGTAAACTTGGCCAATGACCACCGTTATGGTAGCTCCAAGGCCAATTCTTTGGATCCGATCCAGTTTTGTTTTGCCATTCTTCAACATCCATATGAGGATGACAAATCCTCATGGGCATTTGAGCCATCAGATCCTGTCTGTTATGTAAAACTAATCTAAATAAAGCTCTTTGCTCTTCAGGAGGTAGTACTCCGAACATACATGCTAAAGAGTTCCCTAAACTGTAAAATCGAAAGTCTGGTCTTCCTGTCCTAATATTCCCTATTAAGTAACCACCTCTATTTTCTAACCAATCTTGTAGCCATGAGGGAACTACTTGAGGTTGAACGTTAAATTCATTGAAGTGTTGATCATCTCCATACTGCTCAGTTGGCCTCCTTCTTAGAATTTGCATTGTTTGGCTGGTAACCCAATAATGTTTTAACAGAAAACTTCCTAAATCCTTAACCCATTGATTTGTAAGAATAAGTCTTTGGTCTAAAAGTCTACTAACGTGATCTTCTCTACTTAATTCCATTAAGTTGATACAACTTTTTAAACATCCATGAAGTAAAACTTCAACTTCTAGGGGTGCTCCCCATACATCCATAGGTCTATCAATCATGAATGCGCAATCAGGAACAAAAAGTACTGGAGTACCCTCAAATGTTGGATGTAGAACCAAATCTAATAGAAGTTGAATACCTCTTTGAACACTTTGACTTTTACCAAAGGCATAATCGCCGCTTTTATTGACATAATACCAACATAAAATGGGCCACCATAAACTTGCATCAGCTGAAGTAATCCTCCCTATTGATCTTTGACCATAGTCTCCAATGAGCTTGCCGTTCTCTTCAATGAAACTAGTAGGGAATACCCCACGTGTTTGGTAATTAGTGCTTTGTAATTCAAGACACACAGTTAGGAATTTTTTGACAATTTCGTACCTTTTTTGAGTTATGAGATAAATCATTACAGGAACGTTGTCTCTTAAAAATATTTCTCCATAATTTAATTTTTTATTTTTTGTTGGGTGTTCTAGTGCAGCAACGCTTCCTACTAACTCACCTGAGATTTCAACCAAAGTCTTTTCGAAGTGTTTTTTTGCATTTGTTACAATTTTCTCTTCATCGGAACTTGGTCTTACTCTTAAATTTTTTTGACTAAATCTTTCTGCCATTTCATTTATATCCCTTTATTTAAGCCTAGTTCTTTAAAGAGACTTTGAACAAATAAAAAATTAATAAAAAATTTTTGTATAAAAGGTTGCACAATTACAGTGGGATGGTTTAGTATTTTCTTCTGGGCAAAAATATATTTTTTGCATAATTCAACAAATTTCCTTAAATCTGATTTTTGGTAAATTAATGAATTTCCTAGAGATTTGATCTTGATCATTATTTCTAGCCAGAAGAAGGGTTTTCCCTTCAAATGAGTTAACCACTAGTTGTTTAGCTCAGCACCTAGAAAATTTAAAAACTTAGGAACTGATGCTTTTATTGCGTCTAGAATAACTAGATTTATTTTTAGTTATTCCAAGATGTACATGCGATAAAGGTGTGAGGTCCCGTCAAGAATATATAAAAATGTCATCAATTGCTAACTTTTGGCTTTGATGCAAACGGATCTGAGATCTTGGAAAGTCACTTTAAAATTTTTTTAATGTGCACTCAATGTAATCCTTAAAATATAAGGAGGCTTAACTGAATAAATAAACTCAAGTTTTTATTTGGATAAAGCAATTCAATTTGAGTAGATTTATCTACAAAAGGATTTGAACACAACGGAGAGTTTGATCCTGGCTCAGGATGAACGCTGGCGGCGTGCTTAACACATGCAAGTCGAACGAACCTTCGGGTTAGTGGCGGACGGGTGAGTAACGCGTGAGAATCTGCCCTCAGGAGGGGGATAACGGTTGGAAACGACCGCTAATACCCCATATGCCTATTGGTGAAATGAATTTCGCCTGAGGATGAGCTCGCGTCTGATTAGCTAGTTGGTGAGGTAATGGCTCACCAAGGCTTCGATCAGTAGCTGGTCTGAGAGGATGATCAGCCACACTGGGACTGAGACACGGCCCAGACTCCTACGGGAGGCAGCAGTGGGGAATTTTCCGCAATGGGCGAAAGCCTGACGGAGCAACGCCGCGTGAGGGACGAAGGCCTCTGGGCTGTAAACCTCTTTTCTCAAGGAAGAAGATATGACGGTACTTGAGGAATAAGCCACGGCTAATTCCGTGCCAGCAGCCGCGGTAATACGGGAGTGGCAAGCGTTATCCGGAATTATTGGGCGTAAAGCGTCCGCAGGCGGCTTTTCAAGTCTGCTGTTAAAGCGTGGAGCTTAACTCCATCATGGCAGTGGAAACTGAAAGGCTTGAGTATGGTAGGGGCAGAGGGAATTCCCGGTGTAGCGGTGAAATGCGTAGATATCGGGAAGAACACCAGTGGCGAAGGCGCTCTGCTGGGCCATTACTGACGCTCATGGACGAAAGCCAGGGGAGCGAAAGGGATTAGATACCCCTGTAGTCCTGGCCGTAAACGATGAACACTAGGTGTCGGGGGAATCGACCCCTTCGGTGTCGTAGCTAACGCGTTAAGTGTTCCGCCTGGGGAGTACGCACGCAAGTGTGAAACTCAAAGGAATTGACGGGGGCCCGCACAAGCGGTGGAGTATGTGGTTTAATTCGATGCAACGCGAAGAACCTTACCAGGGTTTGACATCCTGCGAACCTCTTAGAAATTTGAGGGTGCCTTCGGGAATGCAGTGACAGGTGGTGCATGGCTGTCGTCAGCTCGTGTCGTGAGATGTTGGGTTAAGTCCCGCAACGAGCGCAACCCACGTTTTTAGTTGCCAGCATTTAGTTGGGCACTCTAGAAAGACCGCCGGTGATAAACCGGAGGAAGGTGTGGATGACGTCAAGTCATCATGCCCCTTACACCCTGGGCTACACACGTACTACAATGCCACGGACAAAGGGCAGCAAACTCGCGAGAGCTAGCAAATCCCATAAACCGTGGCTCAGTTCAGATCGTAGGCTGCAACTCGCCTACGTGAAGTAGGAATCGCTAGTAATCGCAGGTCAGCATACTGCGGTGAATACGTTCCCGGGCCTTGTACACACCGCCCGTCACACCATGGAAGTTGGCCATGCCCGAAGTCGTTACTCCAACCCTTGTGGAGGAGGACGCCGAAGGTGGGGCTAATGACTGGGGTGAAGTCGTAACAAGGTAGCCGTACCGGAAGGTGCGGCTGGATCACCTCCTAACAGGGAGACAACAAAATGTTTAATATTATTATTTTGTCACCTTAGGTCGATCGGTATCTCACGTTCTTAATTTATTAAGAATTTCATTTCCTAAGTTTTTCTAGGTCACACCCATTATTTTTCCTGGGCCATTAGCTCAGGTGGTTAGAGCGCACCCCTGATAAGGGTGAGGTCCCTGGTTCAAGTCCAGGATGGCCCATATCTCTATGTTGGGGGTATAGCTCAGTTGGTAGAGCGCCTGCTTTGCAAGCAGGATGTCAGCGGTTCGAGTCCGCTTACCTCCACTGATTACCACCTCTTCCATATCTATAGAAAGGAAATGTTTTGAGTTGTGATCAAATTCTGAACGAATCTAGCTTCCTAATGAAATCATTAAGATGCTGGACTCATTGAATTAATTTCATTGTTTTCAGAGAACCTTGACAACTGCATAGATTATTTTAAAGACAATAAGCATTTTTAATGATGCAGATTTATTATTTGTGCGAACGCACTAATAACAATTCTATTAAGCTGATGCTTCAAATTTGAAGTTATTGGTCAAGCTACAAAGGGCTCACGGAGGATACCTAGGCACACAGAGGCGATGAAGGACGTGGTTACCTGCGATAAGTCTCGGGGAGTTGGAAGCACACTTTGATCCGGGAATTTCCGAATGGGGCAACCCCATGTACGGCCAACTGAATATATAGGTTGGTGCGAGCTAACCCAGCGAACTGAAACATCTTAGTAGCTGGAGGAAGAGAAAGTAAATAACGACTCCCTCAGTAGCGGCGAGCGAACGGGGAACAGCCCAAACCGATAGTCTTGACTATCGGGGTTGTGGGACAGCAATATGGATCAACAAGTCTAGAAGAAACGTTTGAATGGCGTGCCACAGAGGGTGAAAGCCCCGTAATCGAAAGATAAGTTGACCTAGCTGTATCCCGAGTAGCACGGAGCACGTGGAATTCCGTGTGAATCTGCGAGGACCACCTCGTAAGGCTAAGTACTACTGTGTGACCGATAGTGAAACAGTACCGCGAGGGAAAGGTGAAAAGAACCCCGGGAGGGGAGTGAAATAGAACATGAAACCGTGAGCTTACAAGCAATGGGAGCCCGACTAATCGGGTGACCGTGTGCCTGTTGAAGAATGAGCCGGCGACTTATAGGCACTGGCGGGTTAAACCGGAAATGGTGGAGCCACAGCGAAAGCGAGTCTTAATAGGGCGTTTGTCAGTGTTTATAGACCCGAACCCTGGTGATCTAACCATGGCCAGGATGAAGCTTGGGTGATACCAAGTGGAGGTCCGAACCGACTGAAGTTGAAAATTCAGCGGATGAGCTGTGGTTAGGGGTGAAATGCCAATCGAACCAGGAGCTAGCTGGTTCTCCCCGAAATACGTTTAGGCGTAGCGTCTAGTGCTCCAGCAGGGGGGTAAAGCAACCATTTCGGTGCGGGCTGCGAAAGCGGTACCAAATCGATATGAACTCTGAATACCCTGTGTGTAACTAGGCAGTCAGACTGTGGGGGATAAGCTCCATAGTCAAGAGGGAAACAGCCCAGACCGCCAGCTAAGGTCCCAAAATTAACGCTAAGTGATAAAGGAGGTGGGATTGCCCAGACAACCAGGAGGTTTGCCTAGAAGCAGCCATCCTCAAAGGAGTGCGTAATAGCTCACTGGTCGAGCGATCCTGCGCCGAAAATGAACGGGGCTAAGCGTTATACCGAAGCTGCGGATAAATTTATTTATGGTAGGGGAGCGTTCTATGTAGGGTGAAGCGTTAGCGTAAGCGGACGTGGACAGCATAGAAGTGAGAATGTCGGCTTGAGTAGCGAAAACATGGGTGAGAATCCCATGCCCCGAAACCCTAAGGGTTCCTCCGGCAGGCTCGTCCGCGGAGGGTTAGTCTGGACCTAAGGCGAGGCCGAAAGGCGTAGTCGATGGATAACAGGTCAATATTCCTGTACCAGATGTGTTTTGAGAAGGGGGACGGAGAAGGCTAGCCAGGCCAGATGTTGGTTACTGGTTCAAGCGTTCGAGGCTTTGAGAGATGGAGAAAACATCTTGAGCTAAGGCGTGAGTACGAGCTGCTACGGCAGCGAAGTTGGTGATGTCATGCTTCCAAGAAAAGCCCTATACTCGTTAAGACACAAATGCCAGTACCCGAAACCGACACAGGTGGGGTGGTAGAGAATACCGAGGGGCGCGAGATAACTCTCTCTAAGGAACTCGGCAAAATGGCCCCGTAACTTCGGGAGAAGGGGTGCCAGCGAGAGCTGGCCGCAGTGAAGAGGCGCAAGCGACTGTTTACCAAAAACACAGGTCTCCGCTAAGTCGCAAGACGATGTATGGGGGCTGACACCTGCCCAGTGCCGGAAGGTTAAGGAAGCTGGTTAGCTTTTAGTGAAGCTGGCGACTGAAGCCCCGGTGAACGGCGGCCGTAACTATAACGGTCCTAAGGTAGCGAAATTCCTTGTCGGGTAAGTTCCGACCCGCACGAAAGGTGTAACGATTTGCGCGCTGTCTCGGAGAGAGGCTCGGCGAAATAGAATTGTCTGTGAAGATGCGGACTACATACACCCGGACAGAAAGACCCTATGAAGCTTTACTGTAGTTTGATATTGTGCTCGGGCTCTGAATGCGCAGAATAGGTGGGAGACGTTGAAATAGTGCTTGTGGGTACTATTGAGTCATCGGTGAGATACCACTCTTTCAGAGCTAGGGTTCTAACGCTTACCCGTTATCCGGGAAGCGGACAGTATCTGATGGGCAGTTTGACTGGGGCGGTCGCCTCCTAAAAGGTAACGGAGGCGCACAAAGGTTCCCTCAGGCTGGTTGGAAATCAGTCGTTGAGTGCAAAAGCAGAAGGGAGCTTGACTGTGAGACCTACAAGTCGAACAGGGACGAAAGTCGGTTTTAGTGATCCGACGGTTCTGCGTGGAAGGGCCGTCGCTCAACGGATAAAAGTTACTCTAGGGATAACAGGCTGATCTCCCCCAAGAGTTCACATCGACGGGGAGGTTTGGCACCTCGATGTCGGCTCATCGCAACCTGGGGCTGAAGTCGGTCCCAAGGGTTGGGCTGTTCGCCCATTAAAGCGGTACGCGAGCTGGGTTCAGAACGTCGTGAGACAGTTCGGTCCATATCCGGTGTATGCGCAGGAATATTGAGAGGATTTCTCCCTAGTACGAGAGGACCGGGAGGAACGCACCTCTGGTGTGCCAGTTATCGTGCCAACGGTAAACGCTGGGTAGCCATGTGCGGAGTGGATAACCGCTGAAAGCATCTAAGTGGGAAGCCCACCTCAAGATGAGTATTGCCATGGCTTAAGCCAGTAAGGTCACGGGAAGAACACCCGTTGATAGGCTCTACGTGGAAGCTTGGTAACAAGTGCAGCGGAGGAGTACTAATAGACCGAGGGCTTGACCAAATAAACTTAATTTATTGTTTTTAATTTATATAATTTTCTATGCAGTTCTCAAGGTTCACACTATCCTGGTGTTCATGGCGATGTGGAACCACTCCGATCCATCTCGAACTCGGTTGTGAAACGCATCAGCGGCGAAAATATTTAGGGGGTAGCCCCTTGAGAAAATAGCTCAATGCCAGGTAAAAATATTTAAAAGGGTTTACTCTTCATGAGTAAGCCCTTTTTTATTTTTGGCATTTCGGACACCAATGGGTACTTCTTCCAGTGATTTTTTGTCTTTCAATTAAATTTCCACATTTACGACATTTTTTTCCAGTTCTCCTATAGACATTTGTCTGTAAACCAAAATTCCCATTTTCTCCTTCCAAGTCCCTAAAATCACTAAATGTAGTACCCCCAGAACCTATACTTTTTTTTAATACATTTACAATTGATTCTTTGAGCTTTATTAACTCATTCTTTTTTATTGTTCGAGCTTCCCTAAAAGGGGAGATGCCAGCAGAGTATAAACTTTCATCAGCATAAATATTACCTATACCTGCCACTATTGTTTGATCTAATAAAATAGCTTTTATAGATTTTGTTCTTTTTGAAATAACTTTCTTAAGGTAATTTGCATCAAAGTCTTTAGAAAATGGTTCTGGTCCTAATGAACCTAATCCTTTTATTATTTTATTAAGCGATAGGTCCTTATTAATCCACCACATTTGGCCAAAACTTCTTACGTCAATATACCTAAGCTCATTATTATTTTTATCGAAAAATCTTATTCTTGTATGTTTACAAGGATGACTTGAGTTTTCAATAAATTTAAAATATCCAGTCATTCTTAGATGAACTACAAGAAATCCGTTATTTTTTGAATTTTCTACAAGAAATTGGGCATTCTCATTTTGAACTTCTTTTAATTGAGCTATTAAATATTTTCCTCTTCTATCCCATTTATAAATAAGTGAGTTCAGAAGTCCTTTAATGAATTCTTCTTTGTTAATTGGGAATGCAACAGTTGAATCCCTACAGACTTCTACTTTTTTAATAATAAAGTTATTAAGTTTTTGCTCTAAACCTCTGCGAACTGTCTCTACTTCTGGTAATTCAGGCAATTATTTAAGCTTTCTCTAATTCACTTTCAGCGAAATTATTTGTATTTGCTCCACCATCAGTTCCGCTTATCCCAGCGTAATTTACTTTATCGAATCTGACTACACAGTTATATTTAATGCCTGAGGTATCAACTGAAGCAACTTTACCGATTTCGTTATACCAATATGATTCTGGTCTTTTTACTCTTACGAGATCTCCTCTTGAAATAGCCATTACTATTAATTTAACTTTTTGTAGAATAACTCATCATTAATATTCTTAGACAAATTATTCACACATATTAATTAAAGTTTTAACAAAAATCATTAATTAAATTATTTTCGAATTCTTCTTTAACAGGCTTACTTCCCATCCATTTCCTGCCAGGTATTCTTACATCTAATTCATTTTTATCACAATTGATTGAAATAATCAGTTTTTTATTTTCTTGATTTAGAACGTTTAAAACTTTTCTACCTTTAATATCTTTATATGATTTACTTTGGATAATTATAGGACCATAAATTTTTCTATCTAACTCAATTAAGTCATTATTTTTTTTATTTTTTGTTAATTTATATTTTTCTGAATTAATTGTGTTCTTTTTTCTTATTGTGAGCTTTTGACCAATTTTTATTGAATTAGGATTATTAATATTATTTATCTCTATCAGTTCTTTTACTTTTATATTATATTTGTTCGATATGTCAGTAAGATTTTCACCTGTTTGAACAATATGATAATTCTTAATTAAATCTGATTGTTTTGTGAGCTTTTCAGAAGATTCGGAGATAATAAGATTTTGGCCAACAAAGATATAATTTTCATCTTTTAAGTTATTCAATTTAATAATTAAATCTTTATTAATTGAATAGGATTTTGAAATACTTGATATTGTATCTCCACTTTTTACAATATGAATTTTATTTATTTCAGTTTTTTTTTCAGTAATTGATTCTTTTCTAGCAATATTCTCAATTTTATTTTTTGATGAATATATTTTTTCTTGTGATTTTATCAATGATTGATTAAAAAAATTAATAAATATGGCAATTACTAAAAATGCAAATTTCATAAAACTCACTATTTATTTAAAGATAATCTTTAAATTTAAAATCGCTAGGTTTTTGAAAACAATTTAAGTAATTTAAACCTGAAAAATAAACTTTAAAAATTTCTTTACTCTTTCATAGGGGGGATACCTCAGATTTGAATCAAATAAAAAACCTTTAAAAGTAATAGATTTTTGATTTGAAAAATTTCGAAAACCTTCTTCTCCATGAAATTTACCAATACCACTTTGCCCAACGCCTCCAAACGGTAAATTTGGAATAAGAACTGGTAACATCACATCATTTATACAAATTGTTCCAGAGCTGGTTACTTTTGAAATATGATTATGGATTTTTTTATTGCCTCCAAATAAGTAGATTGCTAAGGGTTTTGATGTTTGACTAATCTGTTTTAAAGCTGATTCCTTATCATTAATTCCAACTACAGGAAGTAGTGAACTGAATAATTCTTTCTGCAAAATATCTGTTTCATGTAATTTAGTTCTCAAAATTGTTGGAGATATTTTCAACTTTTTTTTACTAAAAGTCCCCCCAAATAAAATTCTTTTTTCTTTTTCATATTGTTTGAGAATTTCTACAGTTGATGTAAATTGTTTTTTCTCCAATTTTGATAGGTTTTCGGAAATAATTGGATTATCTCCGTAAAAGCTTACTATGTATTTCTTTAATTTTTCTATAAAAATATTTTCAATTTCTTTATCTACAAAGATATGATTCGGAGCCATGCAGGATTGACCAGAATTAAAAAATTTACCCCAAACAATTCTTTTTGCAGCTACTTCTAAATTTGCATTCTTAAAAACAATTACAGGATTTGTTCCGCTTAACTCAAGAGTTAATGGAGTTAAGTTTTTTGAAGCTAATTTCATTATGGATTTTCCAGTTTCAGTACTTCCTGTAAAAAAAATGTGGTCAAAATTTTGTTCAATTAATTTTATGGATTGTTTATTATCTCCCTCTACTGTCATTAGGACATCTTTATGGAAATATTTGGAAGTAAGCTTTTTAATAAGTTTTGAGGTCGCAGGACATTTCTCTGATGGTTTTATAACTGCAGTATTTCCTGCTGAGAAAATATTTACCAATGGCTTTAAAATATAAAGTAATGGATAATTATAAGGACCAAGAATTAAGACACACCCAAGAGGTTCATAAATAACTTTGGAGGATGATGGAAAAAGATAAAAAGGGGTATCAATCTTTTTTGGTCGCATCCAAGTATTGAGTTTCTTTTTTATAAGTGAAATTTCTTCTTTCACTAAAAGGATTTCTGAAAGCCCTTCTATTTCAGATTTGCCAAGATCAACAAAAAGTGATTTAATTATCTCTTTTTTATTTTCATCCAAAAGTTTAGAAACTATATTGATATGATGGATCCGCCATTTTATATCTTCAGTTTTGCCAGTGAGAACTGTATTTTTTAATTTATAGATGTCTTCTAAATGAAATTTATCAGAAATTTTCATTTTTTACCTTTGAATAGTATTAAATATATCAGAGGATAAATTGTAAATAACTATGGTTTTTAGGTAGTTAAATCAAAGCGAATAATTTATGAGAAATAATCAAATTTATTAATATTGCTTTTAAAAATTCAAATTTTTCTTGGTTAGTATATTTCTATGAGGGAAAATTTTTCAATTAGATTGATATCTATAAATGAAATACCAGAAGTCACAAACTGGGCAAGGTTAGAAGGATTTTCTCCTGGAATGGATGATTTATCAATTTATAGAAATACAGATAAACAAGGGGTTTGGGTAGCTTGTCTAGACAATAATCCTATAGGCTCTATTGCGTGTATAAAATATAATTCCTCGTATGGTTTTATAGGTTTATTTATAGTTAAAAAAGAATTCCGGAATAATGGATATGGAGTGAGATTATGGAAACATGCCCTCGAATATTTGAAAAATGTTGATTGTATTGGTCTTGAGGCTGCCCCAGATAGATTAAATGATTACGCAAAGTGGGGGTTTAGAAAATCTTCCATTACAAATCGATGGAAATTAAATGGTTCTCAAGATTTGCCATTGAAAAATTTCTATAAAGATCAATTTCATTCTTTTAAAGTTGTCCCGGGTAATAAAATTTCTTCTGAAGCAGTCTTAATTTATGATGATCAAAGAGAACCTAGTCCCAGACCACATTTTCTAAATGACTGGTTGAAGAATTCTCATGGTAATGTCAGTGCAATTGTCGATAATAATGGGATGTGCCATGGATTTGGCAGGATAAGACCTTGTGTATTGGAGGATAATGAGCAAGGCTGGAGAATTGGCCCACTTTTAGCGGATACTCCACCACTTGCTGAATTATTAATAAGGGAGTTAGTTGGTGATTTAGATGCTCAAATCTTATTGGATTGCTCTAATCTGAACCCTTACGCAAATTATCTTTTATCAAGTTTGGGATTTGAGGAAATATCAAAAACTTACAGAATGTATAAAGGCATTCAACCTCCCTGCCCTATGAATCAAGTATATGGTCTTGCCTGCTTGGAACTGGGGTGATTTCCTTTAAAGCTTTCATTTCCCCTTTTGTTTCTATAATACTGAAGGAAGTTTGTTTGATTAAGATTACCTTCCAGAAGGTTTCAAAATTTTTTCTACAATATCGGCATTGATTATAGTGATCTCTCCATTGTCAATATTGGCAACTTGAAACAAGGTCCATGAATTTGGATTTCTAGCTCCTCCAATACAGTCGATAACTTGACCGACCCAATAATTTTCATCCTTTTCCTTTGTATCTTCGCAATTTTCTTTTTTAATTGCGACATAATCACCAGGCCTAACGAAAAGAAACTCAGGAGTTGCTGAGCTCACAATAAATAACTAATAGTATATACGTACTATAGTAAGTTGTTGGTTTTGTTGCTGAAATTTGAATTATTTAGCAAACTAGGGGTAATTCAAAAATAAAATGGAATCAACTGAAATTGCTATATTTTCAACGTTATTGGGGTTAATCCTAGCTTTAACTGACGCTTATATAGAAAGAAATATTCCTGGGTAATATTTCCAATTGATTTTTTAAATTAAATAAGATTTAAGCTGGTCTAATATGTCGGCACGGTTGGAAACTAATTTTGTAAAAACTAAATATATCAACCCTCCCATTGCGAGCCTTCCGTTAATTTTTTCTAACTGCTTTAGTTTTCTCAAAAATTACCCTTGCTGTTAAATAAAATTTAAAGGGTATAGAAAATAAAAAAGTATTGATTACTTCAAAATTAAAAAATTTATAGAAATATTATTTCAAACACGAATTAAATTTAAAGCCAAGCTTCTTTCATCTCAAGATAAAGTCTCTCGCTCTCAGCAGAATTGATTTTGCTGTCTGAATAGGATTGTTGCTGTTGCTGTTGCTGCTGCTGAGTTGAGTTAGTATTAGAATTTTGGACTTCGCTCATTAGAAGGGCTTTATAATTGTGTTTATTCTCTCATATTTAGAGCTTTTTTTGTCAACTTAAATTCTTAAATTTTTTTTAAATTTTCTACGTTTTTAATTTTCCTGTTTTGAGTGAATTTATTTCGCTACTGTAGTTTTGGTATAAAGGAATTTAACTTCCCAATATACAATTCCTAGGAAGATAGCACTTGCAATAATAATTTCCGAAATGGCTAGCATTTTATTCTTCAATACTAATTTAATTTTGGTATCAATTTACACGGAATGCAATAGGTACTAATTACATTTTAGATTTTAAAAAATCTTATTTAATAAAATAACGCGTCGAAATAATATAAAATTTTAAATTAGATACATATTTTTCCGTGGGAAATTTCATAAATTCAACAACTCTTATACCTTTAATACCTTTTGTAACCTCTTTATTTATTCTTATTTTATTGGCAAGTTTTAACAGAACACTTAATAGGTTAACAAAACCAGTTACTGCACTGGTTGCATTATCTTTATTAAGTTCTGCTTTTATAAGCTCATTTGATTATTTTAAGAAAATAGAAGAAGAATTGGTTTTATCTGAATTTCTCAAATTTTTTGAAGAAAAAAATTTAGTTATACATCTCAATTTAGTAAATGAAAAAATTATAATTTTTTTCTCATTGATAATGATATTAATTATTGGAATATCTTTTTATAAATTGCCTAGAAAAAAAGGTTATGTCTCATTAATGATTAGCCTAGGATTAATTTCTTCATCGGCGATGCTCTCAATATTGCTAATAGATTTCTCAGCACTGATCTAAACTGTTGTAAGCATTGACAAAGCTTGGTTAAGTTCTTGGACATGATTTAATTCATCTTGAGCAATTTCTTTTATTTTTTGATCATTTGGATTATCTATTAAATATTTGGAATAAGTTTCAAATGCATGTTCTTCGATTTTTATGTTGACATCATAAGCATTAGCTGGAGAGAGGAAATAATAAAAAACCATGATCCAGTAATAAACAAGCACAAGGTGTCTCGCAAAAAATCTATCGATCCAGAACCTATCACCTCCTCTTTTCTCCATTTCTTTAAGATGCTCAGTTTCGTTAATAGCTTGATAAAAATGTTCTTTCATTAAAATCATCGTTTTCTCATTTCTAATTCCTAGGGATTCTTTAAAATGAAGAACTGAAAGAAATGCAAAATAAGGTGATCTAGCTATAACTTCTAAAACCCAAAATCTTTGCAAAGATCTACCAGAGTATATTAAGTCTAATAAGTTAACTGTACTATTCAAAATCAAAGAATTTAATTTCTTCATAAATTTCATTTTCTTTAAGTATAATTACTCAGCCGCTATAGGGCTATAATATATTGAGGTAATTAACCAAAAATTAATATTTATAATCTAAAAGTTGTTACTAACATTGAAATATTTTTTTTTCATGCATTAATTGGGTAGATAAAAATTTTATATGACAACTACTGAAAAAATTGCAAATGCCAAAAAGAGGATTGATGAATTAGAAAGACTTATAAAATATTGGAATGATTCAGACCATGATGAGGCAAAAATAGTAAATTTTACAAGGAAAATTGAAAATAAAGTTGCTTAGATTGGGATTATTAAGGCTGATTAACTTTATCTACTTAAAGTGATTTAATATCTTTGAGGTTTCGAAGATTGTTTAATTTATAAATAGAGCAATTAAACCTATTCTCAAAAACAGTAAGGAAGAAATAATCTAAAAGAAAAATCTATATGAAAACCTTTTCAAAAAAATATTTGATGCCGATTAAATTTATACCATGGCTTTTTTGGGTATTTATATCTTTTATGAGTATATATTTGTGTAAGATAGCCTGGGTAAATTGAATAATTAATGCATCTAGCTTCTCCTTAGCCAACCAGGAGCACCGCCAAACCAATCCGATATATCATCTTCATTTGGGTTGAAATGATTTTCTTTATCTAGTCCATCTATCCCAAATGATTGTAAGAGATTATCAATCCCCCCATCATTTTTTGTACCATTCCTTCTATAGCTGTTAGCTTTTTTTAGCCAAAGAGAAATTGTCGAATTATGGTGCGCAAATTTCTCAACATATATCCTTTCTTCTAATGTAATTGATTTATCTTGAGCAATTCTTTTAATTATTCCTTGTATCTTTAGTCTTTTTGCATTACTAAGAAGCATTTTTGATCAATTCATTATTCTTTTTATAGGGAGGATTACTAAATAAATCTTGTCAATGTTAATTTCAACAAATTAACTATTTTAAGAGGTTTTTAAGCAAGAAAAATCTTAAGACACTAAAAAAAGGGATCAATAAGTTACTTATGATACTTTTATTCATTTATCCAGCTTATGATTTCTGCAAATTAGATAAAAAAAATCAATCCATTTTCAAAGGAACTTCAAAATTAAGATAAGTCGATAAAGTTGTTGCGTAATAGTAAATCTGTACTAGTATTAGTACAGATTTACTATTAAGATATGAAAGTGATTTCATCTTCTCCTTATGCCCCTTTTAATTCAAAAGAGTGGAATTCTCTAATAAGCAAAAATGTAAAGTTTGAAAATACTCCAATAAAGATTCAAAAAAAAATTTATAGAACTTTTACTCTAAAAAAGATTGAAAAAGATAAACTTTTACAAGAGAAGAATGAACTGCATCAACAAATGCAACTTGTATTCGGATAGAAAAATATTAACTAACAATCTTTTTATTGAATATTATTTTACGAGATCCGATTTTTTGTTAGATTAGTAGAAATACAAGAAGGATTTAATTTGGCTGTAGATCGAGAACTTTTAAAAGAAGTTACCCAAGAACTTTGGAATACCGTAAAAAAACTAAGACCTGAAATAGATCGGCAAACTCGACTTCAATTAGTTTTAAAGGCCTTATTAACTATTGGAGATTTACCAGATCAAATGCAAGCTGCCATGGTAGTAGGTGTTTGCGCAGAAATGGATAAAAGTGATGTTGAAAATGTTGAAACTAATTCACAAACTAAAGATTCAAGCGGAGTTGATACTTCTACAGGCAGAAAAGTAGTTAGAAGAAGTTCAGCTAAATAAACCTTAAACGATCATTCTTTAATTTTCTTTGATTCGTTTTTATTAAGTCTATTGAATAAGTAATATGAAATTACAATTAAGAGAGGAACGAATATTGAGTGTAAAGTCATCATTAATTCTGTTTGACCCATTCCTATAAGATTTGACTCGCTTGGAAGTTGTTCTGACCAAGTGCCAACTAAATGCCAGGCTTGAGGAATTGATAAGAAAAACATATAAGAGCTATAAGTTAAGTTTATGTTCAGATAAAGATTATCATTATTGAACGTTTTTGCTTTCTTTATTCTTATTTCTTAACTAAGTATTTGCAGAGTTATAAAAAAGAACTTGATTCATAAATTTATTTTCTTAAGAAGAGTTTTAAATTCTTTTTTACCAATAATTTTTTCAGCTGCATACGCACCACTTGCTGAAACAGCAGGAATTCCAATACCTGGAAATGTACTTGCACCGCAAGTAAACAAATTTTTCACTGGAGTTTTGCAGCCTGGGAAAAGACCTGTTGCTGCAGATAATGCAGGGCCGTAACTACCGCAATAGGTATTGGTGAATTTTTTATGAGTGATTGGGGTTCCTAGCATCTTTAAATCAATCCTTTCATCTATGTCAGGGATGAATTTTCGCACTGCATTAAGGAATATTGAACATCTTTCTTCTTTCAAATTTCTATAGATTAATTCCTTTGGGTTTAGGTTTTCCCAAATTTCCCAAGGTTCATTTGCGGGAGTATATCCATGAAGAACATGTTTTCCTTTAGGGGCCATATTTTTATCTAAAACAGATGGGATTGAAAAAACAGCTATATTTCTTTCTGCGGTTATACCTTTTCCCCACTCATCAACATGTATCGCATGTATTGGCAAATCTTCAAGGCCATCAGCATCAAAACCTAGATGTATATGAAGGAAAGAATCACATTTATTAGGGTTCAAAACTTTTGTATTCCATTTTTTTGAAATTTCATTTGGAATTAACTTCTTTAAATTCCAAACATCAGTATTAGTGACAACAGATTCGCAACTATAACTAGAACCATTATTAAGAGTTACACCTGTCGCTAAATTTTTATTGAAGTTAATTGACTTTACTCTCGAAGAGAGAATTAATTCTCCTCCATTTTTTTTAAATCCATTAATTAAGGCTTTTACGATAGATTCACTACCTCCTTTAGGGTATTCAAGGTATGAATTTGGTTCAAACCATTCGTTAAATAAAGTAGCCATCGCAGCTGTATTTGTATCATGCATTGACATACCACTTATTAAAAAGCTTAATAAATCAACCCAATTTCTGAGAAAAGGATCTTCTAGATGATTATTTACTAAATTCCCAAAACCCTTATTAATTTTTGCTATTTGATTGATATTAGGTAAAAATCTTGAGGTTAAGTTTATTAGATCTAAGAAATTTATTGATTCGGGAGAAAATGAGAGTAAAGGTATCTCATTTATTACTTGGCTAAGAGGTTTTATTTCGGAAAT
The DNA here is from genome assembly GCF_017696315.1 of Prochlorococcus marinus XMU1412. Classification (NCBI taxonomy): domain Bacteria; kingdom Bacillati; phylum Cyanobacteriota; class Cyanophyceae; order Synechococcales; family Prochlorococcaceae; genus Prochlorococcus; species Prochlorococcus marinus. The sequence continues at coordinate 327,001 of NZ_JAAORJ010000001.1, forward strand.
AAATGATTCCCATTCTTTAACAGAATTCTCACCCCTTAAAGTTTTAATTGTTTGTTTAAAAGGTTCTTCTCCCACATCAAGATTAAAATTGCCTTCAGGGACAATTACTTGCCAACCTTTGTATTGAAATAGCTCAACTTCTTCATCAATTAATTTAAGAATTTGCCCTAAGGGATTAGTTGTCGGCCATTTACCTATTCCACTCCACAATGAAGGACCTGATTCGAAAGTGTAACCTTTTCTTTTGAAACTATGAGCAACACCTCCTGGTTGGGAATGTGCTTCACATATAAGTACAGTTTTGCCTGATAAAGCCAGAATTGAACCGCAACATAATCCACCAATTCCACTTCCGACTATTACAACATCGTACTTTTTCATTAAATATTTGCTTTACTCTTCTTGTAAAACTAATGCGTTTTAGACAAATGTATTAGTAGAGGTTGTAATACTTAGAACAACGGCAAGGAAAAATATGTAAGGGACAGCTTTTAGAGGAATGTATCCTTGGCTTTTAGAAATGAAGTCCATTAATTTAGTTACTTTATGTAAATATATTAACGAGATCTTGTTCCTTATGTGTGCCAAAAAATTATTTTTTTAGAAATATATTGAAACAAAGAAATCTTTTTGAGGTGATCTTTTTGGTTTTGAACATTTTTTATGAAGTTATCTTAGTATTTAATTCTTAAGAAAAATCTATTATGAAAGACTTACCTGATATCAAGGAGATAAAAATATTAGAAAAAAATTCTCAAAAAAATGGAAGCGGAATAGCATATGAGGAATTGTTAGGAATATGGAAGTTTAAGTATGTATGGGGAAAGGAGTTAGATGGAATTAAGAATGTACCCAGTTCGATTCTACAAGTATTGTCTGCAAGACTCGAATTAAAAAGTAAAAATAAAGAGGATCAAATAAATTATGAAATAAAAAATTCAATTAATTTTGGATTATTAAACATTACCTTTTTAGGCAGCGCAGAATTAAAAGGGCTTAGACCTTTATTGGTTTTTTATTTTAAAGAATTGAAAATTAGTATTAGTAATTTTCCTATATTTAATAATGAATTAAAAAAACCTGAAGAAAAAAAAATGCCTTTTTTCTCACTTGTAGGAATTAGCACTAAAGATAATTGGTTATGTGCTCGAGGCAGGGGTGGAGGGCTTGCAATATGGGTTAGGTCTTAAATTAGTGGTATTCCCCTGGATGATCTACCTTCCTTACAGTAACTTTATCGACTTTTTGTCCATTAAATCTTAAGAGATCATCTCCTGAAAAGTCATATCCCAAGCGTTGACCTATTAGGGCTACATCATCCGCTGTAGAGGATGTAGTAACCTGCTTTTTTAAGTCTTCATCAGATTGCATCTTAATTAAAAATTTTCTTATTTCAGAAAAACTCATTACTAGAACTTGATTAATTGATGTTAAAAAAATTTATAAAATCTTTTTCTTAGTAAGAACAAGATAAATAGATAATCATTATACTATTTTTATGACTTACCTATTCCTCTACGTAGTTGGCATAATTTTAATATGGTGGACATATCGTGTTGGTTGGCTTGAGGCGCTCAAAACAGTAGTTAAAGTTATAGTTCCCTCAGCGCTTATTATTTTATTTAACATTAAAGCCGGAAGATTACTTTTTAAAAGTCCTTTAGTCGGTTTATTAAGCGCTTTGCCTACTTCAATTTTTATTTTTAGAGGTTCATTGCCTTTAGTTAGTTATATAAATAACTGGATTGAAAATAAAATAAATAATTATGATGATTCGGAAGTTATAGATACTGATTCCGTGCCTTTAGATGATTAATTTAATTTAATCAAATCCAAGAAATAATTCTTTGTGTACAACAAGAACATCAAATAGAGTTGTCCCATGAATAGGACTTAATGGAATCTTGTCTATATTCAATGCTTCTGCGCAAATTAAATGAGCATCCCATTTTGTATCGTGATCACTTATTTCAATTGACCACTCAATTACTTTTTGGAAATGATCTGGCATCTCCGAACCAATTTTTCTGCAAATTTGACATAGAACTGACAAAAGAGGAGGTTTTGATGGCCTTTTTAAATCTTTAATAAGACTAGGTTGTGTAAAAACACTTGTATAGCGGATGTAGTCTATTAATTCATATTCTTCTTTAGTAAGAGCTGCTTTATCTAATGCTCTTTCAAATTCTTCTACGGGGGTTATGGGCCTATCCAAGATATTAGTTGTTGCTGTTTTCTGAATCTATTTTTTCTTGATTAATTTCATTTTTTTGATTGCTTTCTATAGATTTAGGAGATTCATCTTTATCTTCTTCGTTCATAACTTGATCGATTTCATTTTGAAATTCATTCGACGCTTTTTTAAGACTTTTCAAAGTTTTACCAAGCTGTTTTCCTAATTCAGGAAGCTTTTTTGGACCAAAAATTAAAAGAGCTAAGATTAGTATTACAGTAACTTCAGGCAAACCTACACCAAAAATATTCATAACTGATAACTATTTAACTAATTAGGAAATCTACTATTAAATATAGTCAAATCATGTGAAAATTTCATTCTCGGAAAAGCTTTATTAATATTAAAAAATTTTGAAAAATATTATTGTTATTAATACTCCTTTAAAGAAAACTAACCAAAGTAATTGATAATCACTCAATTTAAATTTTTTTTGGTACCAATTTATAAGAGTTTTATGTTTATCTATTAATTTTCTCATTTTTACTGAGATTATTTATTACTATCACTTATTTTATCTTAATTTCATTTATTATTATTTTATAGAATTTCTTGATTAAACTCAAATTAGATTATGCTATCAAGATTAAATTTTTTCTAAACTAATTTTTTTCTAAATTATTGAAACTATTCGCTAAATATCTACTATCTTAAAAAAAATGAAGTACTTATTTGTTGTTTTTTACCTATTTTTTCTAATTTATCCAGCTGAAGCCGTTACCACAAAAATGTTTAAAGTATTGGATACGTGTGCAAGATATCGACTCGGTGAGATTAAAGCTAATGAGGCTATAGAAAAACTAAAATTAAAATTAACGAATTCTTCCACTAGTCAGCCAAAGGACCTAGTAAAAAAATATTGCTCAGTATTTACTCCAAATGAAAAAATTGAATTTTAATTTTAGCACTCTATATTTAATTATTCTTTTTTGAATAATCTTTAGCTTTGTTTCTTATTTCTTTAACTTTTTTAAAATTAGTTATTTTTAAATTAAAAATAACTCCCAAAAAAAGAATAAGAAATAAAAAAATATAAATTATTAATTCCATATTATTGAATTAATAAATTTACCATGGTTAAATTTACCCTAGTTTATTTCAATAATTTTTTAGTATCTTTTAAAACAAAAAAACTGACTTTAATATCAGTTATTTACCTCTAGGCCACAAAAAAAACATATTAACCTCTAATATGGAACTTTATAAGAATTATTGTGCAGATTGGGGATAAAATTCCAGAATTTTCTTTACTGGATCAAAATGGAGTTAAAAGATCAAATAAGGGTTTAAAAAATCCCCTTGTTTTGTTTTTTTATCCAAAAGATGATACGCCGGGTTGCACTATAGAAGTTTGCGGATTTAGAGATAAATATGACTTATTTAAAGTATTAGGTGCACAAGTTTGGGGAGTAAGTAATGGAAGTACCTCAAGTCATTTGGCATTTGCTAATAAAAATAAATTACAATATCCATTACTTTGTGATACGAATGACTCTCTTAGGAAAACTTTTAAAGTTCCTAAAGTATTAGGTTTTATGGATGGTAGGGTGACTTACGTTATTGATCGCAAAGGGACAGTTAGGCATATTTTTAGAGATTTATTGAATGGTCCTGAACACATTAAAGAGGCTATTAGAGTACTTAAGGAAATTCAAAATCAATAAATTATTATTCAAAGAATTTTAGATTAATAAGTTTTGTTTTATTATAGTTTCAGCTTTTTTAACTATATGAAGAAAATGGGAATGCAGGCTGTTGATCTTGCTATTCAAAATGGAGTGGATCTTGACGGTACTCCTATCCCTCAAAAAATGCTAGATCTATACAATAGAATTATGGATGAGGAGAATAAAAGACAAAGGAGTGGTGTTAAAAAATCAATGAGAAATAGATGCGTAAAAACGGGTTCTAAGCATTTTGATAAAGAAACATTGAATCAATTATTAATAGACTCGGGATGGGAAGGTCTCAAAGAAAAAGAAATTTTGTTTTTTTATAACTAAAAATTTTTAAATTATCTTAAAATTTATATATGGTAATTTTTACTTAAATTATAAAAACTAAGAAATAACAAAATATTTATTAAGATCTAATTTTTCGAATTATTTAAACCATCCTTTTTTGTTAGAGGATATTATTTTCTCTTTTTCAGCTTTTGTTTTATTACTTGCTTTTTTGAAAGCCAAGTTGGCTTCTATAACTGTAATTATTGATATGAAAAAAAGACCAGAAATCCCAATTATTTGTTCATTTTGAGAAGGTTCTGAATCACCTTGTAAAAAAATACCTAAAGCGAACCATGCAGTACTAGCAGTGATGGTAAAAAAATAGGGTTTCCATCTTCTTTGATATAAGTAACCCGATCCTAAACCAGGAAGAAAATTCAAAAAAGATGCTACCCACCCTTTTGAAGATGCAAGTATTTCGTCTCTTGAAGGATAAGACATTTATGTTAGGTATTTATTAAATGTGAATTTATATAAGCAAAAGATATTGCTGCACAAATTACCCAACTAAAGGGTAAGAACATTCTTATTTTTTCTTTATTGTTATTCATTTTTTAATTATGGAAAATATTTTTAAAATCTGTGGATTTAATAGATACCTTAAAACTAGAAGAATTAAAAAAGACGGTTTTTAACCGTCTTTGAAAAAAGTAATTTCTCTAAAAATAAATTATTTATCTTTTGAGGCTGAGAGCACTTTAAGTTGTTTTTTTACTTCTTTTTCTCTCTCTTCAAGATGTTTTAGTTGAGCTTTAAAAGCATCTTCAAGTCTTACTTTTTGTGTTGTAATTTCATCAAGCTCTTCCTGATGTTGGTTTTTCTTTAACTCCTTCATTTCACTATCGGAAATAACATATACAGGGCGATATGAAGGTGTTTCAAAAAGAAGATCAAACATTGAATACATAAGTGACCTTTGAATTAGTACCAATTCAATATCTGATAATTCTTTGGAATATGAAAGGATAAATACCGAAGATATTGATACGGCAAATACACCGAATTTCGGTTTACCTAACATAACCGCCCAGTATTTACCGATCGAATTTTAAGGTATGTTTTAAAGTATTAAGAAAATGCTTCTAAAAATTTAAATTAAAAAGAACTAAAAATGGATTTAAAAATTACTAAAACATTAGTAATCCCATCCAACGAAATTAAATGGCGATTTTCCAGATCCTCCGGTCCTGGAGGGCAAAATGTAAATAAAATTGAAAGCAGAGTAGAGATTATTTTTGATTTAGAAGATTCCAAAGTATTAAATAATTATCAGAAAGAAATTCTTAAAAGAAACTTGAAAAACAAATTAGTAAATAATAGCTTGCGTTTAGCGGTTCAAGAACACAGAAATCAAGTATTAAATAGGCAGCTAGCTTTAATGAAATTTAGTTCAATCATAAAAAATGCTTTAAATAAACCATTTAAATTAAGAAAATCTACACAACCTACTAAAGCATCACAAAAGAAAAGAGTTGAGGTTAAGAAAAAACGCGGCGAATTGAAAAAAAGTCGACAAAAAGAAAAAATTTATCAAATATGAATTAACTAAATAAATTTTTTCCTCGCAGATTGCAATCAAAGCATGTGATAAATTTAATTTTATTTTGATTTATTGAATTCAACTAATGATTTCTGGTTAATTGACTCTAATTTTGTAGGGGTGATGCGTTTCTACAAAGATAGAGATTATTCTGATAAATCTATTGATTATATGTTTATTGAAGAAGGAATTATTATGGGAATTCATGGAGAAAATCCTCCATTAATGAAAACTAGAAAAAAAATTGTTATTGAAGAAGCAAGATTATTATGGCAAAAATTGTTAAATGAAGGTTGGCAAAAAACTAATAAAAAATGGTGAGGAAATTCTACAAAAATTTTTTTTAATTTAAGAAAGTAAATGAACCTTTAGGGTATAGCTTGGAAATTTTTTCCTGTTGCAAATATTTCTTTTTTTTGACGTCGTTTTCATATCTTCTCAACATCATTAGATAGTTTGTAACTCCAAAAATTATTAAAAACACAATAAATCTTATTCCTGCATCAAAGTTCATATGAATATTAAGCTTTATTTTAATCTGACAATTACTAATCAAAAATCAATCGGTATTTATATCTAATTAATACGTCTAGTAAAAATCTTTTTTGATTGTACGGTATAAAAAATACATAATAAAAGTAATATCAAAATTGCACTAAAGCTTCCGATTGGGTTTGGAATATTTTGTGTAAAAGGCCCTGCTAAAAAAGAAGGTGTATTTTCTTTGAATTCTATTAATCCGTTATTTAATAAAAACCAAATACCCACTAGTCCTCCATGAATTCCTATGCAATTCCATAAAGAACCTTTATCTCTAATTTTTACTAATGATAGAAATATCCCAAGTAAAATAAATCCCAAACGTAATCCTACTATGTTCCAAAAGATCTCATTTGATAAATTATGAACGAAGCTAAATATTATAGCTTGTAAAGCTATTGATATTTTTGTGCCATATTCAAATTTTAATTCTTCTAGTAACCAGCCCCTAAATATTATTTCCTCTGCGAATCCAACACCTAATCCCAGTAGAATAGAATTTAAAAATATTATTGGCGAGAATTCACCTATCCAAGAAATATAATTTTTTTGCAATAGTGGTACCAGAATTAGCATTATTAAAACTAAAGCAAATAAAATACCTTGTGAAAAATTGAAAAAGTTTTTCAAGAATTTGTCTTTTGTTATCCCAAGAAGTATCCAAGCACTTGATTTGTTATGTTTGATATAAAACCAATATGGGAGTAAAAAGATAAAAAGTAAGAAAGTAATAATAGTACCAATTAATGATAAATTATCTTTTTCAAAATTAAACAATAAAAGTGGCTGAGATAAAGCCCAGCCAATGCCATAAAGAATAGGAATAAAAAATATAGTGGATAAAAATCTTGGTCTTAAAAGAAAAAAACTTCTAATTAGTATCATTAAATTTTTCATTTTACTTTGAATATTAATTAACCCCAGCCTTTGCCTTTTATTATTCTAACTACTTGTTCAAAAAGTTTTAGCTTTTTCTTTTTACTATAATTTATGTTTTTTGAAAGATTAGATAAATCTTTATAAAATTGCCGAGTTATTTTATCTTCTTTATCACTAGGCCATAGTAAGTCTGAGCCCTCTTCATATTCTTCTTTATATCTTTCTTTATTCAAATTTTTTTTATATCGTAATAATTTAAATTTTACTTATTGCAAATGCTTAAAAGTGATGTTTATTAAATTTGTGTATTTATTTAAAATTTATGCTGATTAATCTTTCAACTTTAGTTTTTACATTATTATCTCCATTGCTTATTTTTGCAGTAATAGTATCGGTTTACTTATTTCATTAGGAAGTATTTAAAAATAAACTTAATTAATTTAAGGGTGTATTATGCCTACTTTTTCTAATGCAAATGATAAAACTGCAATTACAGCCATTAGTGTTAAGATCTTGTTCTTTTTAATGAAATCCATAATGCATATTAATAATCTTTTTATTAAATTCTTATATAAAATAATAAATAATTATAATCATTATAACAATTACAATGGAACCCATTTATTTAGGAGATTTAGTTCCCTCAATAGCTTCTTATAAAAAGATAATTGAAAAATTTGATAAAGGTATAAAAGAAGGGGAATTTTATGAAGAACCTATTGGAGGAGATTTTAATTACCCTGATTGGTAAATATGCTTACTACAAAAATAACTTTTGCCTTGGCAGATTGGATTAGAGAGTGGCGTAAGTGCCGGGATAATAATCCTTCTATTGATGAGTGTGTAAAATTTGTTCAGTGGAAATTAGAAGATTATAAACTTTCTGATAGTGATAAAAGAATAATTGAATCTATTTTGCTCTATGAATCTGAATAAATAAGGGATTATAGACTTTAATTTTTATTTTTATCTATAAAAAACAAAGGATCATTAAAATCCTCTTACAAATTAAGAAAAAAGTAAATCAGCATATTTACGGATTTACTGAAAATATAAAAAGGAGTAATTTATAAATGTTGAGTTCGGAGGCAATCTAAATGATTGATAGTCCGCCTGAAATTTAGCAAATTCCAAAATATAGGAAGCGTATTCCTGAGAATGGGATTATTCGAAAATTAAAGTTCAATCAATTAGTCTGATAAGACTTCGCTTTATAATTACTAGCGACAATAGGGACTGAAATTATCGAGAGAAATCCCCGAATTCACGTATTCTAGGTTTATGAGTAAATAGACTTTAAAATATGTAATTTTATATCCTGTAAGAAGGAAATCAAATATTAAAAAGGACTGTACAAGCAGTCCTTTTTTTGTTTAACAAATTTCTTCTAAATTAGACTTCTTTTTGGATAATATGGATTAATAAAGTGATTAAAAATATTTCAAAATGAAAGATCAAGTCTTGTTTCCAAAAATTGCAGTACGTGAAAAGGGTTTTTTACAAGTAAGTGATATTCATACTATTTATTGGGAAAGATCTGGTAATCCAAATGGCAAAAAAATTCTTGTTATTCATGGAGGTCCAGGAGGAGGAAGTCAACCAAGATATAGAAGATACTTTGACCCAGATAAATTTGATATTATTCAATTTGACCAAAGAGGTTGCGGTTCTTCAACTCCCTTCTCCGAATTAAAAGAAAATACGACCAATCATTTAGTTGATGATATTGAGAAATTAAGGATTCTTTTAAAAATAGATACTTGGCATTTGTTTGGTGGATCTTGGGGCTCAACACTTTCACTTATATATGCGATTAAAAATCCCTCAAGAGTTATCAGCTTAACTTTGCGAGGAATATTTTTATGTAGAAAGTTTGAATTATTGTGGTTCTATCAATATGGTGCAAGTGAGATATTCCCAGATGAATTTGAAGAATATATTTCTGTAATACCAAAAGAAGAAAGAAATGATTTAATAAGTTCTTTTTATAAATATCTAACATCATCAGATGCAAATCTTAGATCAAAAGCAGCAGCAGCTTGGACAAAATGGGAACTCTCTACAAGTCATTTAATAAATAAAAAATTTGATTTTGATAAGTCTGAAGTTAATTCTTTTTCTGATGCCTTTGCAAGGATCGAATGTCATTATTTTATTAATAATATTTTCTTAGAAGATGATTTTATTTTGAAAAATATAAAAATAATAGAATCGATTCCTACAAAAATAATTCAGGGGAGGTATGACGTTGTATGTCCTGTTAGGAGTGCTTGGGATCTAAATAAGAAATTAAAGAATTCTGAATTAATTATTGTTAATGATGCTGGTCATTCAATGAGTGAAAAAGGTATAAGTATCGAATTAATAAAAGCTGTAAAAGGAATTGAAAATCTCTAATAAAGTGAATATGCTTTTAAAAATTAAAGGCCATTATCTTCAATATTTTGTGCAATACTCCTAAGAAGTTCGACTATATCAGAATCTTCGCATTTAGTATCTTCTTTGAGCAAAATGCACTCGTCTCTGATACTTACATTAGTACTCCACCATATACCTGAACTATTGGTATCGTCCCATTCAAATCTTTTAGACATAATTAATAAAATCTAATAAATACATTAAAGGTTGCATTAGTTCATCGTGGGTTTATATATTTAATTTCAAAATTTAAAAAACTTTCCTAGGAGCTAAAAGTAATCTGGAAATTTCTGACAATAAAATTTAGAAATCTAATTTCAGTTCGTATTGTTTTTCCTTTTCCCTAGAAACAATTTTTTTATTAATTATGTTTTTTCTAAGCCTTTTTCTAGAGCCATGCTTTAAATAAATTTCTTTTGAGATATCCCAATATCCATCCTTTTTAGTGATTTCCTGAATTTTCTTCTTTGCAGTTTTAGTACTATTTGGGATGTCAATTATTGGTCTTATGTAATTAATTTGTTCATATTCTTCTTGATTAAATCTAGATAATAGCCATGGTTCATGAATGAAATTAAGTGATATATCCTTTAATTCTGGTATCCATTTTTTTATAAATTTACCTTGAGGATCATGATCTTTTCCCTGCTTAATAGGATTATAAATTCTAGTGGTATTTATAGACGTAGTTCCAGATTGCATTTGGCATTGGTTCCAATGTATTCCAGGCTCATAATCTACAAATTTATTTGCTAATTCAGAACCTGAATCTTGCCATGGTAGCCATAAATTATAGCTAGCAAAAGACATTAACATCGCTCGCATCCTAAAGTTAATCCATCCATTGAAATTTAATGAACGCATACATGCATCTATAAAAGGAAAGCCCGTATTGCCTGAACTCCATGAATAAAGTAATTCATTATTTTTTTCTCTAATATTTTTAAAAAAAGGATGGTATTCCCTAAACTCTAGTTCTGGTTCACTTTCAAGTTTCTGAATAAAATGACAATGCCAAGTTAATCTGCTTTTTAACATCCTGGAATTATTGTTTTTTGATATATTTGCCTCTTTAAAAATTTCTTTTAATGAAATACATCCCCAACAAATATATGGGGATAGTCTTGTACAACTATCAAATGATTTTTCTGGGCTAGATATATCTTTTGAATAAGAATCTAATTTATTACTAAAGAAGTATTGCATTCTCTCTAAACCTTTCTTTCTTCCACCTTGCATTCTTCCTGGACAAATTCCTTTTTTAAAGGTAAAAATTTCGTCTGAGGGTATTTCTCCAATATTAAAGTTAATAGAATTAATTTTTAATGGAGCTTTGAGTAAGTTTTTTTCGGAATTTTCTTGCCATTTTTTAGACCAATTATTCCTATCTAAATTTCCTCTAAAAACTGAAAATTGTAGAAATTCCTTCCAAATAATATTTTTGCTTAAAGCCCATTCTCTTACTTTTTGATCTCTTTTATAAGTAAGCCAATCTCCGGTTTCTTGATGGCTATATATACCTTTGATTTTAAATTTTGAACTAATTTCATCAAAAATATTAATAACATTTCCAGTCCTAATAATTAATGGTTGTCCAATCTCAGTAAGTGCATTTCTTAAATCTATTAAACTTTCTTTGCAAAATTGCCATTGTCTATCTGAATGAGTATTTTGGCTCCAAATATCTAACTCAATAATATAAATAGGTAAAATATCATTATTTTTTATAGCCTCACAGAGAGCCTCGTTATCAAAAATTCTTAAATCTTTCTTAAACCATAAAATATTTATTTCTTTCATAATTTTTTCTTTTAATCCTAGAAAAATAAGATTAAGTTTGTAGGTAAAAAATTTAAAAAATTTTAGAATAACTAAAAAATCAAAAAAATGAAAATAACAAAAAAACTTTGGGAGGATAATTATGAGATTGCTTTACTAAGTTTAAATACAAAATTTGTTCAAGGTTTAAAGAATGGAAGTCTACCTAAAAATATATTTCAAGAATATTTAGCTCAAGATTATTTCTTTTTAGAGACTTTTGCTAAGGCTTATGGTCTTGCTGTTTCCAAATCAAAAGATAAGTACTCAATAAGGAAGTTAAGTGAACTGTTAATGGGCGTTTCAGAGGAGTTAATACTTCATGAAACGTATGCAAAAGAATGGGACATTGATTTGTCTAATAACTATATAAAAAAAGCCACTAAAAATTATACAGATTTTCTTGATGATACTTCCAAAAGACTTAGCTCCGTTGAAATAATGTTTGCAATGACTCCATGTATGCGACTTTATTCTTGGATAGGAAAAAGTTTGTATGAGGGGGATTTTGACACTAAATATAAAGAATGGATAATTACTTATTCTGATGAGAGCTTTGAAAAGCTAGCAGATTCACTTGAAATTCTTATTGAGACTAATAAAGAAAAATATGATATTAATCAGGCTAAATATTTATACAGGAGAGCTATGGAATTGGAGTTAGATTTTTTTAATGCATATTCAGATTTCTGATTTAAATTAAAATTTACTTATAGTACTTTCAAAGTCGAATTAATAAATCATGTATTCTAAAATTGCACTTTCAATAGGCGGTAGTGACTCCGGGGGTGGAGCAGGCATCCAGGCTGACTTAAGAACTTTCATGGCCCTTAAAGTGCATGGATGTTCTGTTATTACATGTATTACAGCACAAAATAGTATAGAGGTTACATGCGTTCAACCAGTAGAGAAGAATACTTTATTAAATCAGTTAGATACTTTATTTGCTGATTTTGGTATTGATGCTTTAAAAACTGGAATGTTATTAAATGAAAGGATAATTAATGATACTGCTTCAAAATTAAATACATATAAAATAACCAAAATTATTGACCCAGTAATGGTTACAAGAACTGGTTCTAAATTACTGGAAGATTCTGCTATTAATGCTTATAAAAAACTCTTATTACCAATTGCTGATTTGGTAACTCCAAATATTTATGAAGCAAATCTACTTTCTGATTTAGAAATAAGGAGTAAAGAAGATATCGAAAATTCAGCAAGAAAAATTATTAGTCTTGGAGCTAAAGCGGTACTTATAAAAGGTGGCGGTTTAAAAGATATGAAAGGGAAGGATTTTTTCCTTGACTTAAATGGTAGAAAAGAGTGGCTATTTAATAATTTTATAAATACAAAAAATACTCACGGTAGCGGCTGTACTTTGAGTGCTGCTATTTGTGGTTACAAGGCTTTAGGTTTTGATCTATTAGATTCTATACAAAAAGCGAAATTATTTGTTGAGAAATCTTTAGACAATTCTTATCAAATAGGCTCTGGCCCTGGTCCCTTAGGCCATCATTAATTATTTATAGAAGTCGAGTTAGAACCACCATTTTCTGTAGGGCTTTTTTAAAAATAAGATTTCTTCAGTCTCCCATCCTCCCTCCAACCACTCAAGATGCTCAAGTAATAAAGACTCACTTTCCCTTTTGCTTAATTGCCCAATTCTATTAGCAATACCATCGAACCTTACTTTCATCAATTCCTCAATCTTGATGTTATTCATAGGTTAAATAATAAATTTTTTCTACTCTTACTTGTATACATTTTCTTGTCAACGATTTAATTTTATTTGTTTACTAGCAGTTCTTAAATATGTATTAAATACAACTTTTTAAAATAGATAGTAATTAAGACTTATTCACATAGATTTAATTAAAGACTAACTTATATGAAAATACTTTAACTATGAATAAAGAAGAAACAGCAAAGCAAAAAACTATTTTAAATGTAGGCTATTGTGAAACGACCTCTGAATGGCTCAATAGAATCATTACTGAACTGGCAGATGAAAATAAAAATTTTGTAGATTTGTCAGTTATTTGTGCTTAATTTTTTAGAAAATATAGATTATTTTGATTTTATTTCAGTTAGCTTCTAAGTATAAGGGAAATTTAAAAGATATTTTGTGATGTGAATCCTAATAAAAAAAACATAGAAATAATTAAACAATTCAATTTATCTCCTCATCCTGAGGGTGGATGGTTTAGAGAGATAGTAAGGAGTGAAAATTCTCTAATAAGGGAAGATGGCCAAAGTAGAAACTTTATTACGGGAATTTATTATCTTTTGGAGAGAGATGCAAAAAGTGCTTGGCACAGAGTAAAAAATGCTGATGAAATTTGGATTTATCTAAGGGGCGACCCTCTGAATTTATGGTGCCTAGATAATGATAATAAGTTAATAAGAAATTTAATTTTAGATTCCAATAATCCAGTAGAAATGATCCCATCTGGATGTTGGCAAGCTGCAAAAAGTACAGGCGAATTTACTTTAGTGAGTTGTTGTGTTGGCCCCGGCTTTGATTTTAAGGATTTTGAATTACTCAGAAATACAAATCATACTTCTAGATTGGATAAAGCAATTAATGATCTTATTTGAGTTATTTTTTTGTTTATATTTTTGAAATTATCCTCTAGATTTATAAGGCTACTCAATTAATCTATATTTAATGAATCAAAATTCTGTCAAAACAATTGGTATTAATGATGAACCAAGAAAAGATTCATGCTTAGTATATGTAAATCAGGCTGATGGCTTAAAAGGCATCCTTGATAGGGATTTTAATGAATGGTCGAATTTTGATAGTTGGGAAAGTATTTCAGTTCAGCAATGGATTTTTTCTAGAGCTTTAGAGGTTTTCAGAGGTAAGAAAATTGATATTAAATGCGACTGTTGTGAAAATAATACTTTAATCCCAAATGATTTTGAGAGTATTAAAAAAGAAAAATGTTTTGGTAAAAAAAGTGCTTATATGATTGAAAAAGTTGTAGATGAAATTGTATTAGCTAAGGCGAGAAGAGAAAGTGATGGAACATATTCTGCGTAAGATTCATAAATATATATGGAGTGAAAAATCTTATACTTACCAGTGAAAATTATCAGAAGAACCAATCGTTAAATTTCTAGTGGACATCTTATGGAACTTAAAGTGTACCGAATCACTGAACTCCTTTTCATCTGAGTAATTAACAAGATCCACTGGGTCGATGTTTTCATCGAACCATTCATCATATTCAATATGGTTTGGTTCAGCAAAATAACTCATATCCAATTAATAGCTTTCAAAAAACATATAAACGGTACAAGCGATACCAAATTAATATTCTTAATTTTTAGATAATCCATATTTTTAACTTTTTCATAAAGATTAGTTGCTAGAAAGATAGGAGAAATATCTATAAATTAATGTCTCTAGATACAACCATGGTTTCTATCCATCCCCACTTCACAATCAAGGATGGGAAGATGGACCAGTGCATAGCTCTTTTAGAAGAAATTTTGGTACTGACAAAAGCTAATGAACCTGACTGTCTTTTTTTTAATATCACTACTTGCGGTTCAAATAAGGCTTATGTAAGAGAGGCATATAAAGATGGTGCCGCCGCTTTATTTCATCTCAAAAATATGGGACATATAATTCCCAAGCTTTTTGAAGTGTCAGATATTACTGTGCAGGTCCAAGGCCCTGCCAAGGAGATTGAACCCTTGAAGGAAATACTGCCAGACGCTGATTTCTATGAAGCAATATCTGGATTCTGATTTAGATTGTATATATTGACAGTCGATCGCTAGGGGCTTTTAGCCCCCTTTTTATTTAGGAATTCAAAATAAATTAATCTTCCCTTTACTTATATCAAGTAACTTTATTATCAGCTCAAATATTATTTTTATGGCATCAACTTTTTATATTGTTCATCATGAATTTAAGGCAGGAAAAGCTGAAAAATGGTGGGATACAGCTTATGCGGCAATGTCACCAGGTGGTGGATGGGATGATGCGGTAGCAGCTAATAAAGAAAAAGGATTTTTTAACCATTCTGCAAATGCCGTAACTAAAACTGGTCCTGTATATTGTTTTTGGGAAGTAAAAGAGGGTATTTCAGCTGAGGAGTTTCAGGAGTTTATAGACGGTCCCTCTGGACCAGGTTTCGGACAAGATGCTCTGATGAATATCTGTAAACCAATTGACATATCATTAATGAATGGACAAACACCTTATCCACCAGTTTTTTCTTGATTATTGACAGTTGATCTAAAATAAGAAGCAATTAGCTTTTTGTTATGACTATTGAAACTACTGTTTTCACCTTTAAACTTTCAAATACATTTGAGGAGTGGGTAAAAATGTTTGATAGTCCAGAGATAGATGAATTTCATAAAACGGTAGGACTTACTCCTCTATATCGTGGCAAAAGTTTAATTGATCCAAAAGAAGTTATTGTTATTCATCAAGCTGAAGAAGGTGTGGCTAAGCATGTTTTTTCAGATCCTGAAACCATTAAGAATATAGAATCTGGAGGACATATTTATAGCACAACGAAAATCACAAGTTGGGTTTCTGATTAGTCGAAAAAGTAACTATGCAAATTTATATAAGTTTAATGCGGAACAGGAATCCCATATAAGATCTTTAAAAACTAAATTAGGATATAGCTGAGTTTAAGGATAAGAGTATTAACTAATTAGTTCGACTAAATTATTAATAAGAATCTGAGTGCAAGCGGTAACCACAAGCATAGAAGAAGCATTAGTAAAAGAGTAATAGCATGGATATTTGGAATGTAATGCTCTTTTAAAATTTGTGTTTTCATAATTTATCTCGCCTTCTTAAGTTTGATTTCTCTTCTGATAAGCAACGCTATTACCACAACACACATGTTCATTAGAAATACGTCTAATGGCATTTTCTAAAAAAGTCTCTATTTAATTAATAGCAAGATTATTGATCTACGAATCAAGAGATGATTACAAATGTTTATTGGCTTAATAAAAAGGAATTTAAAAATTAAATTTATGCTTAAATATCTCAGTTCACATAACTATTAAATGGCTTATTCAGAAACAAGAATAGTAATAGGCGGTCTAGCTCATGTACCTGTTCTTATTTTTATAGCCAATTTTATTAAAGGTAAGTTTGGGATTAAAACTGAAGAGACAAAAGATACTGTAGTCAAAGGAGAGCCAGTTAAAATTATTGAGGTAAAAGATACTGTAGTTAAAGAAGGAAAAGCAGAAGCTATAAAAGAAATCTCTAGTAAGCTAGACAGTATCGAAAAGAAGGCTGATAAGCTTTATGAAAAGGTAAAGAAGAAAAAAAAGGATAAGAAGAAGAAAAAAAAGAATAACTAGATTGAGATCCTATCAAGCATTAATATGTCTTGAGCTTGTATTGTATCTCTCTTATCTTCATCTTCGGGGTCTTTATAAGATTCAATTTCAGCTTGAATTTTTCTCTTGTAAACTCCTTTGATATAGTCCATTTCTCTTTTGTCTTTGTCCAGAATTGAGAATGGTGATCTTTTTAAGTTCATAACTTTCTCCTAAAAAAATAAATTTAATCAGCTCCAGTTTTTATCAGATTCAACAAAGCTATCTAATGTTTGCTGGTTCCTGATTTCTTCTTCAAGAAGTTCTTCTTCTGATCTTTCTTCAATCTCAGATTTATAATCTTCTTTTAGTGTGGATTTCGTAGACATTTGCTCATGAAGACTACATCTATGTTCTAACTAGTTAGAGAGGCTATTCGACTAATAAATTTGTACGGTTTGAGGTACTCCCATATACGGATAAAGGATCAACAATTTAATTTAAATATGGATAAAATGTATGAAATTTTGATCAATTTTTGCCTTTAAGAATCATCAATAAAGGTAGACCAACAAGCATCAAACTCTCATCAATTAATAAAAAAGTATTCAGGTTCATTTATCCATTCCTTCTGGGGTATCCCAATTTAGAAAAATCCCTTTTTTAATTGGTTGTCTTTTCATATCATCCATCTCTTTTCTGATTTTGTTGTAGTAGGCCAACTCCTCTGGATCATCAGAACCAAGACCATAATTCATGATTGCTGCAATATATATTTTGTGCATCCGGTATGACGATAGTGGTATAACTACAGGCAAATTTTTTTAAATATATTTGAATTCTAGTTAAAATGCTGATTTACGAGATCTCAGTTATATTAATCAATTTCTCAAGTGCCCTCGTCGGGACTTGAACCCGAGACCTCTCCCTTACCAAGGGAGTGCTCTACCGCTGAGCTACAAGGGCAATTTTAAAGTGGGCCGGGTTGGACCGTTCATGATTGCCTGCAGCACAATGATTCTGAAGTGTGCAGAATAAATTTAGACGGCCTATCTGTAACTGTCAAATTATTTCCAGGGAGTGCTGTAGTAGTGGTTTAGTCCATTTATTTTCATAAAAACTTTTTAAAGGGACATTTAAAGAACTTTCTGCTAATTTTCTATTAAAATCAGGCTTCTATTCATTCAGATGTCCAAGGAATATCCTCTTTTATTTCCTGAATTGGTTAAACAGTTCAACTCGATAGATCAGTTAAATGACGAAGATAGTAATTTGATTGAAGATGAATGGGATGAGGAGGGCATAAATTATAAAATTATTGAATATGAGGCAGAGGGTAGTTTTTATAATGACTTCAGAGTTTTATGTTATAAAAATAAGTACTATAGATGTTCATTCGATGATCATGTAATAGAAGGCTATATGTCTAAGGAACTGTATGAAAAATTCTATGACGTTTACTTTAATGAAGAATGGATAGTTGCAGGAGAATGGATAGAGATTGATAAGGAATTAAATGATGATGAGGTGCCGGAAGGTAATTATTTCTTTTCGATCCCATCTATTGTGCAACTTCTAGATGGTGGAAAGAAGATCGACAATAGATGTATTAATGAAGATTATGAGATTGATACTGATTGGTTAATTGATACTGATGAAAAGGATTTTAAAAATATAATTTATGGCGTTTATGGATTTGGAAAAGAAGTTTTATTCAATGATGAATTTGTAATTAAACATAGATATATAGGCTAATAAATAATAAATTTTGACTAACTACTTTTGCAGATAATGACCCCCTAATAATCTGAATAAACATGGAGGTCGCCAAGTTTTAAAATATCATAATTTTCAAAGTAAGAGCATTCAAAATCATTTTCAAAAACATATGAGTTTATATTCGCTTCTTTATTAATGTAATTATCATCTACTTTTATACAAATAATACAATTTGAACTTTGAAAATATCTTCCACCATTATCATCACTAAAACTACTTTCATCTACACCAGGAGCTATCATTATAAATTGCCTATCAGAACTTAATTTAATAACTCCTTCATTAGGATCTATACCTTTTTCTTTTTTTAAAAATTCTTCAAAATTATATGGGGACAAAAAATATTCATCATCAGGAACATCATTTTGTTTTTCAAATGATTTTAATTCGTTCACTATTTTTTTATCAGCAATACGTAAAACCTTCTCAAAATCTCCAATAAGATATTTTCCTCTAGGTAGTTTGCCAATTTTCCATTCAGCCGGGAATTCGTAGTCAGGTATTTCAAACCCACTATTTTTTTTATTTTTTAAAGCTTTAGTATGTTCTATAAAAAAGTCTTCCACTAGAGCAATATCATCACTATTCTTATTGGTTGAATTATATCCATATGATTTAATATTTTCATATCTTGGAAGAATATCTTTTTCAATTTTTCCAAGTAATTCTTCGCCTTTAAGTTTTTTATAATTAGAAAAATCTGTTTTAAATTCGGGGAAGTCTTTTGTTAATTGTCTTCCTTTTGGATATTCATATTTGCATGATCTTTCCCAACACTTTTTAAAAATTTTCAAAATCATATTTATATCAAGTTCCGACTTAAATTCTTGATAGTTTTTATAAGGACAACTTGAACTATTACCTATATAAAATAACCATGTTTCATCATCTCCTTCTAATGGGTCATCAACAGCTTCATGGTATCTAGTTTCTAAATAATCCAGTATTCCCTCTTCAGTACTAACCCAATCAAATAAAGCAGGAAATTCTTCTTCTAAAAAAGTTTCATCTAGTCCATGAGCATCAGGATCAGAATCATCTAGAAAAATTGTGATTGCTGAATATGTTGCAGATGAAATCTTTTTTTCATGAAAATATGTACAAACTTCATTTGAATAACAATACAAATGTATAAAGAAAGCGTTAACGGAAACTGGTTTCATTTTTGTAAATTTTTCTTTAATAGAACCATTAAATACTTTCAGCATTATTTCGTAGTTGAGATCATCTAAAAATTCTGTCAAATCTCTATATTTCAGCGATTCCCCAATTTTGAATCTTTTCTTGATCACTTCCCAAACTTCAATTTCCCCTTCTAAGGGGGTTAGACCTCCTTTTATTTGATTTTTAAATGAATCAACAGATGATATATCATCAAAAAATTCTTCTTTTTCTTCAAGTAGTTCCTTACTTTTAAGACCTTCAGCAACTATTGTGAAGCATTGAAGCGTGGCTTCATTAATTTTTTTGTTCAAATAAAGAATTTTTATAATCCTAGTGACCTCTTCTGAGTTAGGAATTTGTTGGATAGGTTTATTTTCAGAAAGTTCTAAATAATTATCTAACCAATCTGCATAAAAATCCCAATCAGGCATAATATCAATCTGATCTTCTTCATTTTCCAAATAGATTGAATATCTAAGTATGTCTTTCCAATCGAATGTATTTCTTTTTAAAACATCCCATACAGACTCATCATCATTAAAAATTAAACCAATATTAAGACATTTGTTAAAAAGATTTGGAGCGGTATAGAAACCTAAATTCTTCATCTTCTCTTTAATAGCATCTTCATCAGGTACATGAATTCCCAAAATCAAATCAAATGGGTCTTCATGATTTTGTAAGTCTTTGTCCAAGACAATTATTATATAAGAATCAGGATCTTCGTCCCATACAATTTCAAACCCTTCAGATTTCAAAAATGTGTAGACTTCTTTTCCAATAATTCTTGTTTCATCAAGTGATGGATTTTCTTTACCTAAACCAAAACCCAGACACATTGCTTTTTCTTTATGTGCCCTCTCTTCTTCTGCTTGAGTGAATACTACAAATTTTTTATCTTTACCGTATTCTCTTGCATCTTGAATAGCATCACGCCACATCTCCCAAGCTCCGCAATCTATGTAAAAGTTTTTTTCTTTTTCTAGCTTTGAGAGAGATTTTTGAAGTTCCACAATATTTAGAGCAACATTCACACTCAATTTTTTATCTATTCCTAAAGGCATTTATAAGGATCTAATTGAACTAGATTTTATATCTTTATTTAAAAAAAACATATTTACCTAAAAATTCTTGAAAACTAGTATTTACTTTATTACCTATAAAAATAATTTTGTTATTAGTTTCTTGTATAGATAATCTATAGATAAGAAAGATTATTTATGAATTAAAAATCATGATAGATCTGAAAAGAAATAGTAAAAAAGAACCTGTAAAAGCAACTGGATTAAGGACAAGAGCATCTTCGTCTTATTCTCCTAATCAGAAAGATGATTTCAAAATAAGTAGAGGAAGGTTTTCTAATTTTTTAACCTGTAAAAGATGTTTTTACCTGGATAGAGTAAAAGGTTTAGACCCCCCTGGAACGCCCGGATGGACTTTAAATGAGACAACTGATTTGCTTTTAAAAAAAGAATTTGATTATTGCCGAGAAAGACAAATTCCACATAGATTATTTATCGAAAATGATTTAAGTCATTTAGTTCCTTTTGATCATCCTGAGATAGATGATTGGCGTAATTCTCTTCACAAAGGATTGATGCTTCGTCATAAGGATACAAATATCATTTTGACTGGAGGAGTTGATGACATCTGGCAGCACAATATTACAAAGGAATTAATAGTTGTTGATTATAAATCTCAGGCAAAACTTGGAAGAGTAGATAAACAGGATTATCTTGATGATCCATATCATGAGGGTTATAAAATTCAAATGGATTTCTATGCTTATCTTCTTAAGGGGATGGGATTTGATGTTCATAAAACAGCTTATTTTTTAGTTTGTAATGCAAAAAGAGATGACGAGGAATTTAATAAAAGAATGAATTTTGATGAATATTTAGTTCCCTATGATTGGAATATTGATTGGATTGAAGAAGAAATAGATTCAATGGTTTCTTTAATGAATAGTGATCAGATCCCGGAACCAAATCTATCCTGTAAAAATTGTGCTTATTCCGAGCAATATGCCAAGTTAGTTTGTAATCCAGTGAAAGATGATAGTGAAGAGATTCAGGGAAATCTTTTTTAGCAAACTTTTTGCCTATGCTTAAGCTGGAATGGGATAATTTAATTGATTGACAGTCGATCTAACATAGAGGGATAAAACCCTCTTTTTTATTTTCTTTGATGGGAGATGAAGCTTATACAATACAAGATTACGTTCATGATGAGGCAGTAGCTTTTGCTGGAGCGATGCATCCCAAAGGTAGCCTGGCTCACAATTCAGATGAGATGTATTCATCTGACCGATATAAGTTAGAGAGTTGGAACCCTGAAGATACAATTCCAGTGGCAACTTTTTTTTATGAAAAGTACTCCCCAAAAAAAGCATATTTTTATGTCGCATCTTTTACCGAAACACAATGGAAAGAATCTCATATGGAAGTTTATTCACTCTTTTCTATCTGGTGGAATAAAGAATGGAGTCACTGGGAAAAAATACCTGAGTACTGTTGTTCCGTAATATCTGAAAAACCTCAACCACCTTTACATAAAGAAGCAGCAAATTGGATGTTGAAAAGAATGACTACCGAAGGATCTGGTTTCGCAGATGTAGACTATTTTAGAAAAGGCAAACTAGAAATATTCAAATGAAACGCTTACTTCTTGTCACAATAATATTTTTATTTCCTTTTTACGCTCAAGCTGGCTTCCCAGAAGGTGAGAATGGATATGATCTAAAAAAAATTGAAGAGTCTTTTAGATTACCCTGTGATGAGATTGGAAATGATGATTGCATAGCAAGAGCATTGGGTGTCGGTGCCTGTACCTGGGTATTTGGAATCAACAAAGATAAAGAGCCTGCGGAAGCTTTAAAAATTGCAGATAATGTTTTAATTGCTCTCCTGAAAGGAAATAATCTTGATTTAAAATCAATGCTTGAAAAAGATGGATTAATTAAAAATAATATTAAAAAAGAAGCCACTTACAGAATTAATTTTTGCAGAGAAGAGACAAAAAAAGCTATCCCAAAGTTAGTAAAGAAATTGCCGGAGGGTGTTGTATTGGATGAAGAGAGAATAGAAAATTTAACCAGCGTCTTTCCTCTGCAATATTTAAGTATGTTTGAGCAATTTAGCAAATAAAAAAAGTGAAACTTTTACTATTGACTCCTATATTCAAACGTTTTAAAAAGAGTGCTTTTTTCTCATCACTTAATCAGAATACTTGTCCTGTTTATGATGCTGAAGAAATAAAAAAACAAGAACAGCAAGAAGCTATTAAAAAGTTATATCCATAAAAAAATATTCCATGTTTAAAAGAAAAGCTTTCTGTTTTTATGACCTAAATTTTCTATGTACTTTGCTTCTTAATTTTAAAAACTTCTCGTTTTGCTTTTCAAAATCATTAGTATCCCACTTATTTCCATAAAAATTATATGCTTCATCTTTTGTTGAAGCCAGTTCGCAATCCTTTCTCCAATAAACTTCTAGACGACAATCTTTGTTTGAACAAACCCAGTTAGCTTTAGGAACTTGGCAAATATAAACATTACCGCTTTTATCCTTTATTTTTACTTCTCTAAAAGGTCCCATGCAACAGCCTCTAATATCATATTCGGCAATATTATCCACTACTTCTTCGCTTGGCATACCATAGACAACTTCAAGTAGTTGCTTTTGCCCGCATTCAGGGCAAGCTTTTGGTTTCCCGCATCTAATTATTCTTTTTGGCTTACCTCTTTTCCCCATTACATCATGTCATTGAGCATATAATTCCAGTCAATCACTCCCCCCATTTTTTTCGTTTTTTCATCTTCTGCCCTTATGGCTTTTCTGATCTTTTGTCTTTCTTCAGAGTAATTTTTATCTAAGCTTTCATCAGGGTTACTAAGATAATCTGTGATGTTTCTTTTCGTCCATAGATCCATAATGTTTTTGATATTTAAAGGGTCCGAAGGAAACAGTAGGGGTCAGTAATAACCTTATAAAAGAGTTTATATTCTTTTGGTGGAACATATCCATTATTTTTCGCCAATTGATAATCTTCACAGGCCCCCCGTCTATCTCCTGAAAGATTTCTTTCTCTTGCTCTTCGCATTAGTAATTTATTTTTAGTTTTTACTTCGAACTTTGCAAAATTGCTGGGCAGACAATTCTCTGCGAAAACATTTTTTGCTCTTTTATTTCCTTTCTCAATCCCTTTCCTCCAGTCATTACATGCTCCCTGAGCATCCCCAATCATTTCTTTAAGAATCGCTCTATTGAAGAATGAATATTGAAGTTCTATATCTTTTGAAATCGCCCTTGAATAATCTTTAATAGCACTTATGTTTCTTCTTAAATTTGCATTAGCTCTTGCACGATTGTAGACAGCAGCTCCATTGCCAGGATCAATTGATAAAAGTAAGTTGAGATCATTTACAGCACCTTCATAATCTTTCAATTCACTTTTTGAATTTGCTCTATTGAATAATGCATAGGTATTCTTTGGATTGAATTTCAAAGACTCTGTATAGTCTTTTATTGCCCCTTTATGATCATCATAAAAGTATATTTTCTTGTCGCCTTCGAAGTTATATTCTATTGATTTATTTGTATCAGTAGTAATACTTTTTGCTTTGGATTTGTTGCTAAATATTGTTGGACTTGCGGCCAAAAAAATTGAGAAAAGTAAAGGGTAAATTTTCATACTTCAAAAAATATAAAGTTCTAGTTTTTTTAAATTAATGCATATTCAAAATATTGCCATGTCCTCTTTTTTTAATTCGTTATTTTTTGTACATAAATAAAATTCTTTAATATTGATTCTTATAAAAAAAACTAAAAATTATTTCTTAAATAAATCTTGAATAATATAAATATCCTCTGCATTTGGATATTTCTGTTTAAACACGCTGATTGCACTATTTGGCGACAAAGCAAATAAATTTATTTTGATTCTATATTTATCTACCAAGCCAGAGATTAAATACTTTTTCATTTTAAAGCAGAAAAGTTTTTTTCTAATTCTTTAGTTTTCCAATATTCTTCAACTACGACAACACTTACTTTTTTAAAAGCTTTAAAAGTATCTATGTAATGTTGATAATCATCTTCAGGAAAATGCGAAGGAAAATTATAATAATCCTCTCTCTCATCTATTAGAAAATTTTTAGAAGGAACTTTTTCAATCCAATCTAACCAGTGATTCACCTCAGAATCGAGAGAAATATATGAATACCTTTCATTACTGTAATTAAACCAGTCAATCCCATTTATATTTACCAAGATATCAAATACAAATCCGCGTTGATATGATCCTATCGAACATTCAACAGGAGGAATTTTTGGAATAAAAATATCAACTGGACTTTTAATTATCCAGTTATAGAAGTTTGTTTTTTCGGGTTCCTTTATTGCAGCATTATCCATCCAACTCTCAAATTCTTGTCTCTGTGAATTAACAACGAACATTTTTAGTTTTATTAATAAGAGAAAAGGACCATAGCGTTATTTTGCATCTGTTCTAAATTAAATAAACAAGATCTTTATATTTTTTGAAGTATGAAAATTTACCATTTTATAATTGCAACTTCATTAGCAATTCCATCTCTTATATTTTCTCCAAATGCAGAAGCTCATAAACATTTTAATAAAGTCAAAAATATTTCTTCATCTGAAAAAATAACAGGCAATGGGTATGAGATCTTAAAAGAAAAAAATTATATTCATGCAAGTGAAAAATTATCAGAAGCGTTAAAAATTAATCCTAAAAATAAGTTTGCCTTACTTTTGAGAGCATATTCAAAAAAGGAATTAAAAGATTATAGAAGTGCCTTAAAAGATTTAAATACAATTTTAAAAATCGATTCAGAATATAATGCCGCAGTAGCTCTTAGGGCATGGGTCAATATTAAGTTGCGAAATTATACGGAGGCGATTGATGATTATTCAAAATTAATAGCATACGATCTAATGCTTAAAGATTCATATGGAAATAGGGGATTTCTAAAAGAGATAATGAATGACAATGAAGGAGCATGCTCAGACTGGCAAAAAGGAGGTTTGCTTGGTAATAAAAAAGCATCTTTGGCTTTTGAAAATCATTGTTGATTCGAATAAGTTTCATTTTTATATTTGATGAAAAAATTAAAAGATGCCTTATACAAACTATTCGCTCTTAGGTCTAGCTCATAAAGTTCGGGATCATCAAAAAAATCTTTTTCTATTTTTTCTAATTGATTAATGTCATTAATTTCTTCTAATGAATTTTCTATAATTTTTTTTTCTCTAAGAATAAAATTAATTTTCTCTAGTGCATTTAAAAAAGCATTTACCACAATTCTTCTATCAATTAATTTAGAAATTTCCTTAGAATGATTTCCTGAAGAAATCCAATTTTTTAAGTTATCCAAAGTCATAATATTAATTTTATAACCTCCAAAAAATTCCAAAATAAAAAATCTCTTTATTTTCTTTTAGTTCTAAATAACTTTTCTCATAATACAAATATACTTCTTGCCTACAATTATTTCATTTGGCAATATTGGTAACCGACTCCCAAATTGGCACATCCAAATTAGATGTTTCCATTAATGGCCAGATAGAAACGAAGGAATACAAGTCAGGGATTTTCAAATAATTTTTCTTTCGGTTCAGCTGTTAAAAAGCTCCTACACACATACTGATAGACAATGAAAATTATTAAGAGACTCAGGTCGCTGCCAGGCGATTCTTTGGACGTTATACGCCGTACACCGCCCCTTGTTTTCGCAATGGCTGTCTTATCTCTCGGGGGATTTATAGGCGCTTCCACGGTCCTTGTGAGAGGGTTCAGAACAGTTGAGAATACTATCACTGTTACCGGTGCAAGTACTGAAAGTTTCGAGAGTGATATCGCAAAATGGTCAGTCCAGGTAAAGACATCAGGTACAACTCAGATTGACTCATTTACCAAGCATAAGCAGTCCATTAATAAGACAATGGAGTTCCTTAAAGCCAATGGAATTGAGGACAGTTTAAAGCAGGATGTTTATATTGGACCCGCGAGTATCAGTGAATATAAAACCAAGCATCCCAAGACTAATGAAATCATTAGAACTGAATGGATTACTTATCAGAATATTGAGATTGAAAGTAGGGATGTTTATAACATCCAGAAGACCCATAGTCAGATAACAGAATTGCTTGGAAAAGGGGTAAGGGTGAAACCAAGTCGTCCTGAATTCACCTATTCAAAGCTGGCTGATAAACGCGTTGACATGCTTGCGAAGGCGGCAAAGGATGCACGAATCAGAGCTGAGGCAATTGCGCTTCAGGCAGGATCTGAAGTAGGTGGTTTAAAGAGAGTGAACACCGGTGTTTTTCAGATAACTGTTCCGAACTCCACGAAGGTGAGTAGCTGGGGTTCTTATGACACTTCAACTATCAAGAAAGATATCACTGCCGTAATGGGGGTAACTTTCGCAGTTAAGTAGATATTCAGGGAGTCTGTTTTTTGCCTTTTAGAATCATCAGCAAAGGTAGACCAATAAGCATTAGGCTCCCATCAATTAATAAAAAAGTATTCAGATTCATTAATCCATTCCATCGGGAATATCCCAAGTAAGGGGTATTCCTTTTTTAACGGCATCTTTCTCCATCTCATCCATTTCTTTTCTTAGCTTGTTGTAATAGGCCAACTCTTCTAGATCATCAGAACCAAGACCATAATTCATGATCGCTGCAAGATAAATTTTATGCATGCGGTATGAAGATAGTGGCATTATTTAAGACAAGCTATTTAAATTATAAGATTGTTTTTATCCGCATTGCTTATCTTCTCCACTAATACAAAATCTTTCAGCTTCAGTATTTAATCTCATTTCACAGGAAATTATCATTAAGGGTTTAACTGTTCCCTGCCCAAAATGTTTTGACTTGTAGTGAGAACAAATCCTACGTCTAGCACTCATCCAGTCTTTCCATAGTTTATCGTCATTCAATTCCTGTCTTAAATCCCAGTCTCTTTTATTCGCTTTCTCTGCGTAACACCTTGTATATTCTGGTGTTGCTCCTGTCTCTACACATTCAAAAGGATAATCTTCCCACTGTTTAGCGTTCCAGCTTTCAAAGGTGTGATCATGAGCTCTAAGAGGTATTTGTGATAAGACTAATAAAAGAGGGAATAGAAAGGTTTTTATCTGCATAAAAACTAAATATAGGAATTTTTATGGTATCTCAGATCCCAATCATTGCAAGGGATTACGTAACCCCTCCATAATACACGGGTAGAAGGGTTAAAAGACAAGAAATTGACAAGCTACTACTTACTGGATGTGTGTAAACACATAATGCACGTACAGAATATAGGTACTTATATGTTGATATTGGTTATATTATTTAGAAATTAATTTTTTAGATGAGTAGTGAAGTAATTCATGAGGTGAGTGAGCAGAGATCAAGGAATATGTCTGCAATAAAGTCGAAGAATACAAAGCCAGAAATCACTGTAAGAAAACTTCTCCATTCAATGGGATATAGATTCAGATTACATAAAAAAGATTTACCGGGTTCTCCTGATATTGTTCTGCCAAAATATAAAACAGTAATTTTTGTGCATGGATGTTTTTGGCATAGACATCAAAATTGTAAGTATGCCTCTAATCCAAAAACTAGGAGAGAATTCTGGGAAAAAAAGTTTAAAGAAAATATTGAGAGAGATAAAAAAACTCAAGAAAAGTTAAAAAATTTAGGTTGGAAAACAAACATTGTTTGGGAATGTGAAGTTAAAAATAGAGAAATATTATTCCTTAAGTTAGAAGAGATTTTAAGGAAAAAATAATTTATTTAAAAAAAAATTCTTAAAGATTAATTTTGAAATCCACTATCTTTAGCTCTTTCAATGATTTTTATCAATCTGGGATATTGCCAATCAACTGGTACAAAGCTTACCTGAATTGCTTTATATAATAAATTCTGATCTCTAGGAGAAATTATTCTTTTTTGCATACAAAACTTGAGAACTTTTTTCCAGTAATCCGGACCTAAACTTACGATATAATTTTCAGTCTCAAGCTGGTTATCTAACTTTTGTTTTTTTGATGCTTCTTTAAGTAAACTTTTTTCTTCTTCTTTATTTAATAAAGTATTTTCAAAATCTTCACTTAAATTTATTTGTACTTTTTTAAATAATTCCCAGCAATCTAAACTCTTTGCATATTCTCCTGTATTAAGTGGAGCATTTTTGGGACGTTCTGCTTCAGTGAGATGTATTACTGCTTCACGTCCCACCTCTAGAAGTGTATTTTCTAATTCTTGATTCAAGGATTGAGATTTCCAAATATTGTTGTAATTTATCGCTTTGTTTTTCCTCTTTATTGTGTGTAATAATTTTGCAATTCCATAGGCAACTATATTTCTTTTATAACCTTCTGCATACCAATCTGCTTTTTTTACTAATTCATCAAAACGTCTAAAAATGAGTACTTTGGCCATTGAATATTTAAAAAATGTTTCATCGAAAAATGTCTTATTACCTTCTTCACTCTCCTGTTTTTTAGTAAACGCTTGAGTAAATTCTATATAGCATTTTTGTGATCCTTTACTTACTAAATCAGGCTTGCATAAAAATGTATTTATTACTATTGCTAATTGGTCTTTAGTTACCTTTTGATTCTTTGGATTTAATGCATCAAATTTTTTCTTTTCTCCCGTAGATTTTAACAATGCTTTTTCTTGATTGTATTGTCCTCTTGCTCTCTCATAAAACCATCTAGATTGTATTGTAGTGCCTGTTTTTTGAGGAGCTAAAATTTTTCTTGAATAATTCTCCATATCCACGTGGAATTTATTATTTGAGGTGAAGTCAATATGATTTACTTTATTTTGGCTATTTGCATATTCGGAAATTTTTGGGACTATTTCTTCTGCTCGACTTTCGTTAGATATAACTGATAACTTCATTTGAATTTGAATATCTTTTAAGTTTTCTTCGAAACCTCTTTTGATAGCTTCATGAACCGATGCGGTAGTTTGCCCTCCATTAACTATTTGAAAATTAGTTATTGAAGATATAAAAAGACCTCCTTTTTCAGAAGTTGAATTAAAGTCTTTTTTTATATTTGATGCAGTCGCAGTAATGCCATTGTTATAACTAAAAAACATGTTTGGGTTTTGCTCAATGGTAGACCTTATTCCTTTATTAACTTTTCCCTTTGCCTGTAAAAAGACACGTACATTTTGTTCTAATAATCTGCTACCCCAAGCTTTAAAAATTTTTGCAAGAGTATATCCTGGCATTATGCAAAGATAACTTTCAAAATCATTATTGGCACTGGATGCATTAAGAGCAGTTATAGAGCCGCCATATTCGGCTAGATTAATAATGATTTCCTCTTTTTCTTTACCTGAAATCATTAGGTCATAAAATCGATTGACATCCCAAGGTACAAATTCTGCATGGATACCATTTATTGGAATTGGATCAAAATCTCTATTTCTAATATTTAAAGATTTATTTGTAATAAAAACTATTTTTATTTTTTGTATTTGATCCCAAGTCGTAGAAATAAGATCTGACAATCCAAATTCAGTACTTGTCATATCCAATTCTTCTCTGAAATTTGGATCTAATGATTTGGAGATGAAATTAATTGCTTTTTTACACATTGAGTCAATTTCAGCTCTGTTAATTGAAACTATTTCTTCTTGATTTGAAAAATCACAAACAATTAAACTTAAAGTTCCTTCATCATCAATTGGATTGCCACCATAACCATCTATCTTTAATCCGGGTTTATCAAAAAAACATCTATCTGCAGTTGGAATAACTTCT
Source organism: Prochlorococcus marinus XMU1412 (assembly GCF_017696315.1). Taxonomy (NCBI): domain Bacteria; kingdom Bacillati; phylum Cyanobacteriota; class Cyanophyceae; order Synechococcales; family Prochlorococcaceae; genus Prochlorococcus; species Prochlorococcus marinus. Next base: position 357,485 of record NZ_JAAORJ010000001.1, read on the forward strand.
GCTTTTATTAAGTCTTCAGAAAAAAAATAAAAGAATGCATCTTCTGTTAGTTCGTTGCTGCTTTCTGCTTCAACTAATATTTCATTTCTTAATTGAGAGTGAAAATCCTCTAAGGTTTGTTCCATTAAATTGCCTTGAGAACATCTTCTTTACTTATTTCAAAATCTTTTAGTTCATTCATATCCAAAGAGTAAGAAACATCATCAATTCCCGAAGATAATTTACTACCTACAATCTTTGGAAAATCATTTGTAACTTTATAGTAAACAATTTCTTTTATTTCCCATTTTGATTCTGTGTAATCATCCTCCCAATCGAATCCATACTCTGAAATTAAATTATTAAATTGAGAAATTAAGTTTGGATTTCTTTTCTCAATTTCTTGCTCAACATATAAACACCATTCACTAAGATCTTTGCTTTCTTTAGATTCAGAAAAATCAATACCGAATACTGCTAGAAATAAATTTGTTTCCGGATTTTCTTCAAGCTGATCTTCAGAGGAAATCTTAATTTTTGGTTTTGAAATAGTTCTTTTTGCTTTGATTTCTATTTGATTTTCTTTTAAATCGAAGTCTTTGCTTCCACCTAAAGGCCCTTGCCAACTTTCTAAAGCCATTTCAGGCGAAATATTTTTTTTATTTATTAAGATCTCACTTAAAAAATAAAGTTCCCCAATTAAACCTTTTTGAGCAGAATTAGGTAACTTATTATCCCTTTTGCCTGCAAGTAAATTAACCCATCTCCAACATCTTCTCAAAAGAACTGATAAAGTACCCTGCTCACTTTCTTCATTTACACTTGCATTAATAAGCAAGCAACATAATTCTGCGAATATTTCTAATTGTGTTATGTCTAAAAGAGTAATTTTCAGGAATTTTCTTTTAGAAATAATTTCATTAATTGAAAGACCTCTTAATTTAGGTAAATTTTTTTTGGGAGGAATAATAGTCTTATCTTCTTTGGTTTCAAATAATAAGCAATGATTCTTTTCTTCATCAATAGCCCAAAGGAATCGTCTTTGAATTTTTGGATCAGTAAAAACTGGAATAGCTTTTTTGCCAGGTGGTATTTTTCCCCAAGGGTTTTTTTCTTTAACTTCCATCGCTTCCTTTTAGTTCAATAAGTTCATTTGATTCTAAATTATCGAAGAAATTCATTTGTCTCCAAGTTTTATTAACAAAATATTGTGTGGCTTCTTGATGTTTTTTAGTTGGAGGAAAACTTATTGACCAAGTTGCATGTGCGAAATCATTATCTTCGAATGAATATCTCAAACTATCTGTATCTTTAAAAAGATCTATGAAATGTAAAACTAATAATGGCTTTCTTCCTTTAACTCTAAATATAGAATCAGGATAACCATCTTTATCAATTTCGTTTTTTAAGATCTTTAATCTGTTTTGGTCTCTCCATTTATTTATTTCATTCTCAACCGCTAATTCACTTAACCCAACTTTTTCAATATATCTTCCAGATATCTTTCCATTAGCAAATTTAATCTTGTCATCTGATGCAATTATAAGTTGCCTTCCTGAAGTCCCAATTGAAATATCGCCGACTTTAATATTCCTAAATGCATATCGTGATTTTTTTCTAGGCGAGGTTACAAATACATCCCAACTACTTAATTCATCCGATCTATCATTTATATATTTTATTATTGGTTCAATGGGATTAGTTAAAGGACTTCTAGACACAAATTCACATATAAAATCCTCAATATCATTAATACTTACTTCTTTAAATAAAAGTCCTGGTAAACCATGATGTTTTTCTACTGATATTTTTTGATTAAGAGATAAAGCATTTATTAATTTCTTTGAAAGATCAAAATTTCGTTTAAGGATATTTTTATCCTTTGGGAGAGTAGTTGTTTCAATAAATCTTGAAGACAGAGATACATTTATTGTCCTTTTCTGACCAACTCCCATTTTATTTAATGCAGTTATATGTAATGAGAGAGGATTATCCCTAACCATAAGTCCAAATTCTAATGGAGATTTTTTTAACCTTTCCATTTGTTTTACTTGTTCACCGATATTATTCACCTCTTCAGCAATAAACTGGTAAAAATCTATAGCATTTAACGTCATCCAGATTTTACATAAATCCTCATAGCCATCTCTATAACCAAACCATCTACCCATTTGTAGAAGAGTATCGCACATTTGGGTATTCCTTAAAATATATGTAATGGCTAACCCATGAACTGTGAATCCTCTTGATAAAGAGTGGCCTCCGATTACAATATAAGATTTTGCTTTTATTTTTGGATCGCCATCTTTATATTCAACAGGATCAGAAGACTCTTGATTTATAGATTTTATTTCTATTCTGAGATATGTTTTTTTTATTGCATTTTTAATATCTGGCCATTTCTCTTTGATGTTATTTGAATAATATTTGATAAAAACATCTTCAAAAATCTTTAATCTATTTTTTGCATCTTCATTTTCTAAAAATAAATTATGTCTTAATAAATTATCGAGCCTATCTTTTTCTCTTGTAATTTCCAATTTCAATTGCTCTTGAACAGAAGTAAATAATGAAACATTGATCATCATGGAGACATCTTTAGAGTCAAAAATATCCCTTAAATAAAAAATTGCATTTACTAAATAAAAAGCTATTATTGCTTCTTTTAAGCTTGTAGGGATTTTGGGCTCAAGAACCTTCTTATGCTTAAGAGGTATATAGTCTTCATTATCAGTTATTTTTTCAATAGTATTTGAATTATATGGATCATCATCCAAGAATATTTTTTTAGGACCAAAATAATTTGTGGGAGGAGAAATTCTTGTTATGAAATTTTTTGGGAAAAGATCCCCGCCAATCATTTCATCCTTATCATCAGGATCTATAAAAATATTTGCAAAAGGTGTTGCTGTATATCCTATGTAAGAACTTTTGGTAAAGATATTTAATATTTCTCTTATATCTTTATTTATTCTTGTTGGGTCATCATTATCGCTGCCATATTTTGTATTTATTGAAGCATTATCGGCTTCATCATCAATCAATATCATTGGTAAATTAATTTTCCCATCTCTAAATAATTTTGAGCTACTAAAGTAACTTTTTACGTTGTTAAGAACGTTAGTATTTTTTTTAATTACTGCGACCACTGGTTTTTCATCTCTCGAAAATTTAAGTCTCTCAAGAGCAGGAGCATCAAAGTCAAATTTATCTGTAATAGAAACTGGTTCTTTTACATCATTAATAATGATCTTTGGCTTTATAAATCCATCATTTATTCTTTTTTGTGTTTGTTCTCGAAGATTATTATCTCTTCCTGCAATAACAATAATTACTTTATAACCTAAGTCAGCTGCTTTGGTTATCAAGGCAATATAGTTTGCAGTCTTGCCACTTTGAACTGATCCGATAACTAATCCTTTTCTGTCCCATCCATTTTTTTTTGTTGGATCAGGGTCTCCGCATTTAGATATTATCCTGTCAGTGTCTAATCCTATTGTTGTTAGAACGTTATCAGAGAAACTTCCTTTTTTGGATAAGAGATTTTTGTAGTTAGACCAGTATCCTTCATTTAAAACTTGCTTCCTCTCAGGAGTTAACCATTCTTCAAAGTTTTCAGAATCATCTTCAATCGTCGAACATATATCCATATCTATTCCTTCTATTTCCTGAATCTTTAAAATAACTTCTTGAATATCTTCTTCGTTTAAACTAGAAAAATTTGGTGCTTGAGAATTGAACCTTACGGAATGTTCGATTGCTTCTTCAGATGAATCTCCAGGGAAAGCAATGTGTAAATGGTTTTGCGATAGACGTTGTAGTAATTTTTTTAAATCCACTTTATTTAAAAATTCTCATAAACTGTCTTTGATAGATTCCCAGTTTTCTCTAAATATATCAATACCTTTCAAAATATCATAACTATCTTCCACAGATAAACCTTGTTTAATGTAGTAATCAATAATATTTTTTGCGTGGTCTAAAATTTCTTTAATAGTTAATTCTTCGGTTATGAGATTTTTTGGGTTTTCAGCATAATCAGAAGATATTAATTGCAGTGGAATTCTTTTTTCTACTAAAGAAAATATTTTTTCTGCTTCATCAGCTAATTCCTCGCTTAAAGAATTTAGTAGAAACTTTATGGATGGATGATCTTTGCTGATTTTGTAAATTATTTGTCTATCAGTAGAAACAAATCTTTCCCAAATTGGAGACTTTTGCTTGTTTATTAAAGCTTTAGCTCTTTTTGCAAATTTCTTTATTGCAGGTCTTGAGAAGGCATGTATTAAGTCTCTTAATCTCCCACGAACTTGTTGAGGAGGAGTCGCCCTGCTTTTTTTAACATCCAATTGCCATTCTGCATCTGAACTATTGTCAATATCGATGGATATTCTGCAAAGTTTTCTCATTTCTAATTTTCTTGCTAAACCAAACCATGTTGACTTACAAATTAATCTCCCATTTCTATATAAATAAAATCCTTGATTTTCTAAATAACCTTCTTCTCCTCCATGATATTCCCATTCTTCAGAAGTGCAGTTAGTGTGATGAGGTAAAGCATAAGATATGACCTTGCATTTATTAGCTATGATTTCTGCTGGCTGAGTAGTTGACTTTTCTTTGAAAAATGGATCTGCTGAAATACAGATATTTCCGTTTACTGTAAAAATAATTTTATTGCCATAATCACCACTTATGTATCTATGAAAAACAAGACTTATATGTTTTATTAATTGATTGGTAACTGATTCAAAATATTCTTGAGCATTTATTTTATCTTTTTTTTCTAAAGTATCAATTTTTTCCCATCTTATTGTTGTACCTTTTTCTTTAAATGCATTTTTGCCATCAAGTTTTTCAAGATCCATAAACCATTTATTTTCTTTCTCGATAAGATCTAAATCCCATATTGCCGCATATGTGTTTTCATTTTGTTTTGTTTTTACAATTAGTTTCTTCGCTTGTGAAAAGGAAGCTGTTTTAAGTCCTAATCCAAATCTTCCAAGATCTTCTTTATCCCTTTCATGAAGTGGATTTTTGCTTCCTAGTCTCATGGCTTCTTCAAGTTCCTCACTTGTCATACCAATGCCATTGTCCTTGATTTCAACGAAAGGTTCTTGATTATCCCAGCTACAAATAATGTCTATTTTTGTTGCTTTTGCCGAAATAGAATTATCGATTATATCTGCAACCGCATTATTTAAGGAATAACCTAAGCTCCTCATACTCATAATCAATGAGTTTGCATTAGGTGGTATTTCCTTCCTCACTTCGCAAATAAATAATATTTATTGAAAATAAACTTTTTCTCTATATCTTTCAACATGATGTTAAGGCTTCTGATTATTTAGAGATTTTGGATATTCTTTTTCATATTCCTTTTGTAGCTCATGATCAATTTGTTTTTTTAGAGATGTTAATTTTTTTGTTCTTTCGTCAAGTAATTCTTTATAACGCAAAGTCTCTTTTTTAAGTTCATTTAAAAGTGATTGAACTTTTTTTGTCATGAGGCAATTGATGAATCAGAAGCTGGAATTTTAGAAATTTGATCTTTTGAATCAAAATTTATTGCCGAATTTGCTTTGATTATTTTTTCAATTATTTCCTCTTTTTTCCCTTGTTTTGATAAGGCAAGTAATGAGCAATACCCTGTTCCTTCTCTATCGGTTTCTAATAAGTGACCTATATGTATATCTCTATTCATATTGCTAAATTTTAAAATTTCATGATCGATATCCATTATCTGTGAAATAATTCTGCTAATTCCTATGGATTGTTTTATCTCTGTGGTTAATCCAACTGTAGCTAAAGCACCTCTTACGGAATTCCTGGAAAACAAATCATATTCTTTTCTTGCGATTTCACTCCAGTCGATTTCATCTTTTGTAAGTTCTTCAGCAAGCAGTTCTAGTGAAGGGATATATTTCTCAAGACTAAAACTTTTTATTTTAATTTTTCTAGCTTTATCTTGTAGAAAAATCTCAGGAGTAGGCCAAAAGTTTTTTAATCTTTGATAGGTATCTTTCTTTCTTTTTTCAAGATCTTTATCTCCTAAGATCGCAGGTTTATTTTTTTCTTTAGTATTTTTTTTGAAAGTCTCTGGAAGTAAATTCCCAAGACATGCATTCCATGCCCTTATATTGCTTGGAATTATTTTTCTTCCTTCCCTTTTTTTTGTCCATATAAGTTCAACTTCTTTTTTATTTGATTCATACCAGTTAATTAGATTTTCTCTAAGTTTGGGAACTATATCAGGTTGGGTAAATTCTTTCTCATTTTTAATTGATTTCATTAAAGATTTACCGAGTTCAAAAGCAACAATGGGTGCAACGGCTTCTCCAATTTGGTGGAATCTATTTGAAGGCCCTCCATAAAAATTGAAACCATCGGGGAAAGATTGAACTCTTGCCGCTTCCCTAACTGATAGGGTTCTATTCTGGTGGGGATGAATATACCAATAACCATCTTTTGACATGTGAGCAGTTATTGTCAGACATGGTTCGTTAGGTTTGAGGATATTGTATTTATCACCAAAACTTATTTTCTGACTTTGCTTTACTTGCTTACCTTCTCTGAAAGCTTTGCTCGTAACTGAATATCTTCTTTGCTCTTCTGATAATTGAGAATATTTGATCCCAGTTGATCGCATCAATTTAAATGTCTCAAGATCATCCTCTCTAACTTTTCTTATAAGGTGATCGTGAATCATCTCATCACCAATATCCAACCAATTCCTCATTAATTTCTGATAATCGTTTTTTGGTCCTTCATAGCTATATTTTTCATCCCACTTTTCATCCCATCCTCCTTTGAGTGGAGGGAGATCTGAAATCGCCTCGTTCAATGTGACTGCCTCTTCGACAGAATCATATTTTGGCTTTGGCCATTTCATAGGAGCGCATTCATTTATTTTTGTTCCGGAAATAAATAATCTTGGCCTTAGTTGAGGCACTCCATATTGCCATGCATAAATCAATTTAGGATTTATTCGATAGCCAGCTTTCTCAGCTCTATTAATGATTGATCTATATATTTCCTGCTCACCTGTCTGCGCAATATCAGTAACATTCTCCATTAGAAAAGCTTTTGGTTTAACCTGCTCCACTATCGAAATAAATGATTCCCATAATTCTCTTCTATCTTCATTCAGTTCATGATGTTGAGCAGAAACTTCTTCGTTATGTTTTCTCCATTTGATATTTCGGGAGAAAGGCTGACATGGTGGTCCGCCTGCTATAAGTGATATTTCTCCACACTTATTAAGTTGTTCTGAAATTTCATTAATTACTTTTCTTTTGCTTAAATCGCATTCATATGAACATCCACCAAAGTGATGCCTGTGAGTCATTATTGAATCGTTTCTGATATCGCAGGCCAGTATTACATCAAAATTTGCACGATGCAGTCCAAGGCTTAAACCACCGGCACCTGAAAAAAGGTCAACAGCAAAATAAGGTACTTTTTTTATTGATCGAACTTTTGCTGCATATTCAGGAAGTTCATCAAAACTGCATGAATCTACATGTGCTTCAAGTTCTGATGCAGGCCCTCTTACAGGACTTAATCTATGTGGATCACTTTTCCCTACTGCATTTTTATGAATCATGCGACCTCTTCACTCTGAGTATCAATTAACTGCTGGAGTTGCTCTTCACTTAAAAGATCAAGACATATTGAACCTCCAAGGGAATTTAGTTTTCTTATCGCAATTCTTACTTTGCTGTCGGGTAATTCAACTAGCTTTTCAGTAAGTATTCTATTTATCTTGGGAATCAGGCCAAATTCTCGATCACTCAACCCAAGATGAAGTTCCTGACTGGTAAATAATTTTTTGACCAGGGAATAGTCAGAATGATCATTCTCCATCATCCTGTCGGCGGCAAAAAAAAGTCTCGAGAAAGTATTTCTGCCATGTCCATTTATTGATGATGTCCCTAGAAATCTTAGTGATGGAACATGTTTCTTTCCTGTTCCAACAGTAAATCCATCTTCCGGATCAATCGGAATATTACCTCTCCATCTAAGCCACGGAATATTTGGATATCTTATTACGCATAGCCAGTGCCACATCCTCATATCAGTAAGAATATGAGAAGGCAGAGATTTGAATGTTGTATGAACGCACTCAACTAATCTTGCATCCAGACTCGCACCAGTAACTTTTTCAAGAATAAGTTGATCTATAAGTGCTGAGAGATTTGTAAGGTCAACCTTGCATTTCACTTCCTCTATACTCACAATATCTGGATTCCTCAAAGCAGAAATAAGTCCATTACTGATTAGAGGTGCTTTTAATCTGAATAGTTTTTCGCTCATGCAACCTCCTCTTTTTCAAGGTTAGTTGGAATCTCCGATTCAAAACTGCACCCTCTCGCCATTATTTCCGCCAATTCCAGAATCTTCGTTTCCTGCTGAATTATGGAACTCATTTTAAGAATAAATTTCTGAAAAGACTCAGGTGACCTAAGTTCATTGGCCAGAGCAATAACCGCTTCATGTGGAGAGATATTTGTTTCTAGAAGATTTGTCGAAAATAGAGATAGAGTCTGAAGTTGTGATGGCGGCAATTGCTCAACAATTTCTTCACTGCTCAGGTCATTGTTTGTATTCAACATATTCTGGATGGAGTTCATCGAAATAGAAAGAATCATGGTCCAAACAGTGGAACAAATTGAGGTGAAGATGATATCTCTCTGAAGGGAATTGATATCTTTCCTCAAGGCCTTACTCATCAGAAGTTTTTTCAATGATGCAGTCACATCTGCATTCATTTCAATTACTGGAGGTTCACTTGGGATTAATCTCCATAACTGATCTTTACTTTCAGGGGGAAAGGATTGCCACTTTATGTTGAAGATGGAGTCATTATTAGCTTCGGTGGTAGCAAAACGAATGGTATGAATCAGACTTCTTCCAATTATCTGACCCATTTCTGTGGCATAGCCGCTCCTTGATTTTTCTCCGGCAAATTGTTCTGTTCTTACAAGAAGTGCTTCTGCCCTGACTTCTTCTCCATTTAAAAAAGGTATATAGGAAGTCTCTGAAAAAAAGAATCCACCACCACCATCCTCTAAATCAATTATTTCTCTTCTACCTGTTGATCTGCTTATAAGACGGCATATGAATTTAACAGGAGGATTTTCCCTTTCTGAGGGATGAAGAGTTTCTTCCCATTCAAAAGGTGCAGTTAGCAGTATCTCAAGTTTTGTCTTTTCAAGTTTGCCATTGAACTTGAAAGTAATTCCATTGCTTACTTCCTGAATTACCTCTTCAGAAATGCTGTCTGGAGCTGTTATTCGAAATGCTCCATCAAGATCTATTGTTTTCCAGGGGACAAAATGCATGATTAACCTACCTTCCTGAAGCCTGCAATTTCAGGGTTGACTCCGGATGGAGGTTTTACTATGCACTCAAAAGGAACTGATGAAAATTGGTTTTCGGCAGAGAATACAAATCTCCTTGAATCAGAATCGTCATATGAAATATATTGTTCACTCCCCATAATTCTCATATCACTTATTCCCCACATTTCTCCCTGGCCACTGTCTGCAATGCTCTGGAAAGATAAATGTACTTTTGCAGTTCTGATTGATTCACCTGATCGTACTAATTCGCCGGCTATTCTCCATCCATTGGCTTTTTTAATGAAGGAGCATTGATCTCTATCTATAACAACTTCAAGTGCGGAACTTTTTGTCTTGGATAGACTTTTCTTTTCTTTAATTCCTCTGCCAAGATTAATCATTCTTTTAAGCATTTCTGGTCCTTCATCAGGAGGTGCAATAAATGAAGTCAGTAAGTTCTGAATGAGGATCTGCCTTAGTTCATATCTGATTCCTCTAAGTCTGTTAGCATGACCTCTCCATGTATAACTTTCTCTCAGTCTTCTTGTTGTAGGCAGCCAGTCATCATGAGTCACTGGTTCACCTGCACGGAAATATTCTTCAGCGAATGCGTTATTTTCCCTGCTCAACTCTGTCTTGTCAGATTCGGCAATCTCATTCAATGATGTACCTACAAATGCAGCTGCACAATAGGAACCTCCATCACTTAACTTTGTACCTTCGGCATAATCAATAACCATTCCAGAACCCCTTATAAGTGCAATAGTTGATCGGCATGGCAGACATTCCTCTTTGGAAGGGACTCTTGTAACTCCAAGTCTGACAGTACTTTTAAGCTCATCATGAAGAAGTTCAGGATTGTCTGAGGGTTCCACTCGTCTAGGTATGGGAAACTCAACATCAATTGAGGAACTGTCGCCCGGGAATAATGATTTTGCACCTTCAAAAGGTTCTACTCTTCCACACTCAACGAATGGAGACCATATTTCATCAGCACGCGCTTCAGATATATATTCAGCTGATTTCCCCTCTTCCCGAAATACTCTTGCTTTGAAATCAAGTCTTTCCCAGCTGATTGCAGGCCAGAACCATTTTGATGCAGCTTTTGTGAAATCTCTGCAGAGTTCCTCTGGATCTCTTATTCCTGATGAACCGGTATCATCACGATCAGGTTCATGAAAAGTTGGAATGAGGATAGTTGTTCCGCACTCAGTTTCATTGTCACGATTGAGAAGAATTTTTTCTGCATCTCTTTCTTTCATCCAGGTGGATTCTGCAATAGGAATTCCATCTTTTTCACTTTCAGATCCCATGTAGGCACCATCAAGCCATGATTTTCCGTCCATTTCATGAGCGGGAATTTCGCTTCTTCCAAAAATTCTTAATTTCTTTCTGCCTTCAATTCTTGAAGAGAAAAGAACAGTGAATATTCTTGAATGCATCCAGCTGACTGCCTTTCCCAGCCCAAAGCTTCCTCCTAATCCAGACTCTTTACCGGTTGAAAAATTCTGCACACATAGCTTACGGAAATTTCCTTTCTCGTCCCAGTCATCACCTGTCAGACCATCAGTTCCGTAATCACTGATTTTCAGACAGACAAGATCAGATGATTTCATGGATTCAAGTCCGGCCTTCAGGGTGAGGGCAGTTCCACTTGAACCTTTAACTGATGAAAGGTGAGGGATAAGAGTTTCACTGTTGATTAATTTAAGAAATTTCTCTTTTTTCTCTCCCTTGAGCACAATCAGATCAAAAAATATTTTCACCTTTTTATCCCTTCTCTGATCGAGACTGTTCTGACAGATTTCTCTGACAAGAGTTTCCAGCAGTGATCTTTTTCTCTGTGATCCACCTGCTTCAAAAATTTCACTTGCGGCATTACCACCACTGGACCTACCCTGTCCGAGCGATGGTGTCCCAATCCATTTCAGTTGTGTCTTTGCTGTTTTCAAATCCCCTTCAGACACTATATAAAGTGTTAATAAATGATAGATGCCACGATCAGATTGTCATCTCAAGGCCAGAGAATTGCAACATTTGAACGAAATATTCTAAAAATTAATTACAAATTTTTTTACAGGTTTTATACGCTCCATCACTTGCAATAACCCCCCTATGGGGGACTGCTGATTTATATGGAAAGTTGAAAGTGGCTGTAGCGCATCAGCATTTTTATATCTCTGTGACCACTGCAAGCACTTATCTCCAGTGCATTCATTCCGCATCTCCACATTCTGCTTATGGCTATATGTCTTAGATCATGAAATCTGAGAGTTTCAAGTCCGGCTTTTTTTCTTGCCTTATCAAATCCATGCCTCGCGCTACCTTTTGAAAGTTCTATAACTTTCCCATCTCTTCTCTGTGATTCCTCAAGAATCTTCTGCGCCTTTTCAGGGAAAGGAACAAGCCTCATTCCGGATGAATTATCTATGGCGGCACATTTCTTTCTACATATATAGAGTAATTTTTTCTTCAGATCTATATTTCTCCAGGTCAGGCTCAAAAGTTCGGAACGGCGGAAGCCAGTCGTCAGGGCAAGTTTTGTGAGTCTCAGATGATTTTTGTTGGACATCTGAGACAGTTCAAACAGGAGTCTTTTTTCATCTTCATTCGTTAAAAAAGGAGCTCTTGCATCTCCTGTCCCTCTCACTCTCAGATTCCTTGCTGGGTTGTCTTTGATTTCAGCTCCTCTTTCATCTCGCACCCAGTCGATTAATACTCTCAATATCCTCAGTTCCCGCATAACTGTATTTGGTTTCACCTTCAGTAATCGTTCATCTCGCCAGACTGCGAAATGTTTTATCTGCAGATCCTTCAGAGGAATATCTCCAAGCCAGCTTTCTGCCGTCACCCTGAGAGGATATTTTTCATTTTCCGCACTGCGGTGCAGAAGCAGCGGACCATTTATATAGTCATTGATTGCCTCTCCCAGGGTGATAGGGATATTCGGAAAAACTTTTTTTGTCCTCTCTTCGACGGCATCTGCCCATGATTCAGCCAGATCTCTGGAAAGGAAATTTCTGGACCTCGGACCGACATAATTCTTCCTTCTGATAAGGACCTGCCAGCCGCTGCCGCTTCTTCTGATTGTTGCCATTTCGGTGTCATCGTTTGTGTGATGCACCTCCAGATATCTGCCTTTAAAACAGAAAAGTGGACCCGAAAACGGACGTCCACTTCTGAATAATTTCTTTGTGCGATAGTGGTAATCTCACTGATACCAAGCTATCCCGCGAGTGCCCTCGTCGGGACTTGAACCCGAGACCTCTCCCTTACCAAGGGAGTGCTCTACCGCTGAGCTACAAGGGCAATTTTAAAGTGGGCCGGGTTGGATTTGAACCAACGTAGGCAGAGCCAGCGGATTTACAGTCCGCCCCCTTTAACCACTCGGGCACCGACCCCCACTATTTGAACTTATCAGTTAATGGACACTTTGTGTGAAATTGTTTTGGTTTTTTTGTTTCTTTCTAGATAGCATTTGTAAAGAAAAGATTTTATTGATGATGAATATTTTATTGATAAATGGACCAAATCTAAATCTTTTGGGCACTAGAGAACCTGAAATATATGGTAATAAAACATTGAGTGATATAGAAAAAGATTTAACTAAAGTTGCTAAAGAAAAAAGTATTAATCTTGAATGTTTTCAAAGTAATCATGAAGGAGAAATAGTAGATAAAATTCAGGAGTCTGTAAAAAGTATCCAAGGTATTCTTATAAATGCTGGTGCTTTCACGCATACCTCGATTTCTATTCGTGATGCTTTAATTGGATCGAAAATTCCTTTTGTAGAGTTACATATTTCAAATATTTTCAGTAGAGAAGATTTTCGAAAAGAATCTTTTCTTACAGATAAAGCTATAGGAATTATTAGTGGATTTGGCATATCAAGTTATTCCTTAGCTCTTGAAGGAATTATTGGATATTTGAGTATTAAAGATTAAATGCTAGTCGATTTTAAAAGGCCCACTTCTCATATTAAATATTTATCGTCATTCACCTCAGATGAGTGGATCAAACTCGCATTATCTAATCCAATAGATATTCTTATTGATCATGCTCATTGTGAAAGAAAAGCAGCAGGAGTAGCTATTCAATTGATGTTTAGATATCCATCAGAACCAAATCTGGCAGAAGTTCTAAGCCCAATAGCGAGAGAGGAATTAGAGCATTTTGAAAAAATACTTTATTTTTTAAAGGATCTTGGACATTCTCTTGAGTCATTAAAACCACCTCCATATGGAACTGAACTGTCCAAAAATATAAGAAAGGAAGAGCCCAATAGAATGCTTGATAGTTTCTTAATAGCAGGACTTATTGAAGCAAGAAGTCATGAAAGATTAAGCTTGCTTGCGCTGAATTATGAAGATAAATCGTTTAAATCCCTTTATGAGTCTCTGCTAGAGAGTGAGGCAAGACATTTTGGAGTTTACTGGAAATTAGCGCAAACTAAATTCTCTAAAAATCAAACTTTCAAAAGGTTAGAGGAATTGTCTGAAATTGAGTCATCAATACTGGCTGAAACTTACATATTGCCAAGGGTACATAGCTAAAGTTAATAAAATAAAAATGATAATAAAAAATTTCTTAAGTTTACTTAATCCATATAAAACTGATTTGCCAACATTCACCATCGTTGGTGTAGGCCCTGGAGATCCATCGCTTTTAACAATTGCTGCTGTGGATGCAATAAAAAAAGCGAAAGTTATAGTTTTCCCAATATCAGATGATAATAAAAAGAGTTTTGCTGCGGAAATAGTCAAGAAATACACCAAATTTAAAAAAAATATCCCTATCATCTTTCCAATGGCTAGGAAGGATTTTGAACCAGATGAAATATGGTCTAATGCTGTAGAAAAAATTGTGGAATTTATACAAAATGGCGAATCAGTTGTTTTACTGTGTCTTGGAGATACTTCACTATTTGCAAGCTCTTCTAATATCTTGAGGTTAATAAAAAATAATCATGCTGAAATTATTACCAAAACCATACCTGGTATTTCCTCTATTTCAGCAGCAGCAGCTTTAAATGAGTTTGATTTGGTAAAAAAAGGCGAGACATTGATCATCAAAGAATGCTCTTCTTCAGAATCTGAATTAACAACCCTAATTAGGGAAAGTAAGGCAAATAGAACTGTATTGGCCATTATGAAAGTTGGCAAAAGATGGAATTTAGTCAGGGAAATTTTGAAAAAAGAGGATATCATCAATACAACATTAATAGCTTTAAGTGTTGGTATGCCTGATCAAATTATTCAATATGCATCGCAATATAAAAAGGAATTTATGCCTTATTTTTCATTAATTTTGATAAGGTTCGATTAATGTATAAAAAAGAAAAATTAGTTGAAAATCAATTTACATGGCCAATATGTAAAAAACTATTATTTCTTATTCTTGAAGATAAGCTTAGTGATGTATTTGTTTGTGAATTAGTTTGGGAGAGACTTTTTTATACTAAAGAACTATCTATAAATGATTGGGTCTTTAGCGCATTAACTCCTTCTTATTGGTCAGAAAAATTTGAAAAAGCTCCTCAAATCATTTCTGAGCGACCAGCCTCAGTACATTTGACTCGATCAATTCCTAAAGACTATAAAAAGGGATTGAAAAATTTTCTTAATTTTAAAGGTTATAAAATTAATGAACTCTATCCAAGAAGAACTAGAAGAGCGACTGCAGTAAATTGGTTGATTTATTGGGCGATTGAAAATGATTGTTTTTCAAAAGATAATGGATTAATCCCAATTCCTAGTTCACCCCCTGTTAATCCAGTTAAAGGACATTTTGGCGATCCAGAAATTAAATAAGTTTTTTTGAATAAGGTAAATGATTCTATTAAAGGTATAGTTGTAATGGATACTACTTTCTTTGGAGAGAAGAATTGATTCTTCCTACAATAGCAATTATCGGAAGACCGAACGTTGGGAAATCTACCTTAGTTAATCGTCTTTGCCAAAGTAATGATGCAATAGTATTTGATAAGCCTGGTGTTACAAGAGATAGAACTTATCAAAATGCTTCATGGGGAGGTAAGGAATTTCAAATAGTTGATACTGGAGGTTTAGTTTTTGATGATGATAGTGAATTTCTCCCAGAGATAAGGACGCAAGTTTTCTTGGCTCTAGAAGAGGCTTCAATAGCGTTACTGGTGGTAGATGGGAATCAAGGCGTTACTGATGGTGATTTATCAATAGCAAAATGGTTAAGAAACTCAAGCTGTAAAACCATTGTTGCTGTTAACAAATGCGAATCGACTACTCTAGGAATATCCCTAGCTTCAGAGTTCTGGAAATTAGGATTGGGTGAACCTAACCCTGTTTCGGCTATTCATGGTTCAGGTACTGGAGATCTTTTAGATCTCGTTATTGGCGAACTTCCTGAAAATAATATCCAAGATGATGAAGAAAAGATAATGATGTCAATAATTGGTAGGCCTAATGTTGGTAAATCTAGTTTGTTAAATTCAATCTGTGGAGAAAAAAGAGCAATAGTTAGTGATATTAGTGGTACAACAACTGATTCAATAGATACGCTTATTAAAAAAGGGGATAATCATTGGAAAATTATTGATACTGCTGGGATTAGAAGAAAAAAAAATGTTAAATATGGCACTGAATTCTTTGGTATTAATAGGGCTTTTAAATCTATAGATAGAAGTGATGTTTGTGTTTTAGTTATAGATGCGGTTGACGGAGTAACTGATCAAGATCAGAAGTTGGCTGGGCGCATAGAAGAACAAGGCAGAGCTTGCATAATTGTTGTTAATAAATGGGATCTTGTAGAAAAAAATAGTTCAACAATTTATCAAGTAGAAAAAGAACTTAGATCCAAACTTTATTTTTTACACTGGTCAAAAATGATATTTATATCTGCCCTAACTGGTCAAAGAGTTGATAATATTTTTGGACATGCTCTCAATGCTGTAAATCAACATAGAAGAAGAGTAACAACATCTGTAGTTAATGAAGTACTTAAAGAATCAATCAGTTGGAAAAGTCCTCCAACGAAGAGAAGCGGCAAACAAGGTAGGCTTTATTACGGTACTCAAGTAAAGAACAAACCTCCCACTTTTACTCTTTTTGTAAATGACCCTAAATTATTCGGAATAACTTATAGAAGATATATTGAAAAACAAATTAGAGTAAATTTAGGTTTTGAAGGCACACCCCTCATTTTACTTTGGAGAGGAAAACAGCAAAGAGCTTTAAATAAAGAAGTCGAAAGAGAAAATATTGAGTTAATTCAAAAAGATTAATGAATTTGCTAACCAAATTTTCTGTTGGTCAATACGTTCATGGTAATAGAAGTTGGCTAAGGATTATAGATAGTAGATTAAAAATAATTATCGTAATGATATTTTTAATCACTCCAATTTGGGCAGGTCCAATATGGAGATTGAGTTTAGTTGGTTTTTTACTATTAATTACTTTTTTAAGTTTATTGCCATCTAGAGTATGGTGGCGATCTTTATTTTTTCTCTCATGTTTGTCACTACTAATTGGATGTATATCAATACTTGCCTCGCCTGATATTCAATCTCTTGATGGCTACTTAAGAAATCCCAATGAGTTGCAAGTAGTTCTGGAAAGTCAAAAAGAATGGAATATTTTGCAAATTCCTTCGCAGAAGATATGGTTTATTAATTTTGGTCCCTACAACTTATCAAGAAAAGCCTTTGAACTAGGAATAAAAACCTCCACTTTAATATTTACCGTTATTCATAGTGTGAATTTGATGCTTTTAACCACATTGCAGGAAGACATTGTATGGGGATTAAGTTGGTTTATGTATCCATTAAGAAAGATTGGATTGCCAACTAGTAAGTGGCTTTTTCAGTTGTTAATTGCATTACGTTTTATTCCTCTAGTGCAGGAAGAACTTCAAAATATCATTAAATCTGTGTCAGTGAGATCAATAAATTTTAGAAATTTAGGATTAAAGAAATCCTTTAATGTTTTATTAATCTTAGTGGAAAGGTTATTTCAAAATATATTTCTGAGAGTTGATCATGGAGCAGAATCATTACTCTCAAAGAAAAAAATTATTATAAAAACCAACAGATTTAGAACTCTTTATCCTTCAAAATCTCTCAATGTAATTGTTAATACATTATCGATTTGTTTTATTTGCATAGCAATTTTTCTTAGAAAACTGTATGGTGCATTATAAATAACACAATATTTTAGGTTTGAGTTCTGAGCGTTATTTAAACCATCCAACATTTGGCATGTTATACCAAGTTTCTCCAGGAAATGATGGGAGAGATATTTATGCGACTTTATACGCTCAAAAAATGTTTTTCTTGGTAGAAGTTCGACAGAGAGAAGTTTTTTTTGAAGTTATACCTTATTTAGATGCCCGTAACCAGGCCGAACTAAACCTTCAAAAAGCTAAAAGAAAAGGATCTGAAGAACTATCTAAATGGGAGAATTTATTTACGCAAACTTTCTTATAAAAGGTGAACCCTGCAAATTATTTAAAAATAAAAAATAAAATACCATCCAATGTAAATATTCTTGCCGTAAGTAAAGGATTTAAAAGTCAAGAAATCAAGACTATTCAAAATATAGGTCAGAACGATTTTGGTGAAAGTAAGGTGCAAGAGGCGTTTGAAAAACAATTAACCTTAAAAGATCTTAAACAAATAAATTGGCACTTTATTGGAAGAATTCAAAGTAATAAAATAAGAAAAATAGTTCAAAATTTTAAATATATTCATTCAGTAGATTCATTTCAAAAGTTGCAAAAGATTTCTAATATTTCACGTGAAGAGAAGAAAAATCCATTAATAATGTTGCAGGTTAAGTTGAGTGATGATCCTACTAAAGGAGGCTTTAATCCTGAATTTTTAAATTTGAAATGGAGAGAAATTCAAGAGTTGAAAAATATTTCATTAACCGGTTTGATGACTATCAATCCTAAAGGACTTAGCTCTAGAGAAAATTCAGGGTTGTTCAAAAAATGTCGTGCTCTCGCTGATTCTCTCCAACTACCAGATTGTTCCATGGGGATGTCAGGTGATTGGGAGGAAGCTATTGACGCTGGATCAACTTGGTTAAGATTAGGATCATTGATTTTTGGAGGTAGATCCTAATTAGTTATTTTTTATAAAAATCTTATCTATAAACTTGCAGTAAAGTTCAACTAACGTTATTTAAGTATAGGTAGTTTATTCATTTAAAAAATGAATCTATTACTCAAGGTTCTTAAACCTTAGTAATCAATTTCAAGAGGATTTAAAAGGTGTCACTTATTTCTAGATTAAAGGCAGTTGTTGCAGGGGATGAGTATCTCGATGATGATTTTGATGAGTTGGATTATGCTTCAGAGGATGAATTAAATGATATTAATAATTTCAAACAAAATCCAAAGAATGCAAATGCCCTCGCAAATTCAAACCCATTTGATTTTATGAATAACAACAGATCATCAAAAGTAGTTGGTATGCCAGGAATCTCAAATTCATCCTCAGAAGTAAGCTTAATGGAACCAAGAAGTTTTGATGAGATGCCTCAAGCTATACAGGCATTAAGAGAGAGAAAAACTGTAATACTCAATTTAACTATGATGGATCCTGATCAAGCTCAAAGAGCGGTTGATTTTATTGCTGGGGGCACATATGCAATTGATGGACATCAAGAGAGAGTCGGTGAAAGTATTTTCCTTTTTGCTCCAAGTTGTGTAAATGTAACTAGTTCTTCCCCAGAAGAAGCTTCTCCTTCTTCTGTATCTACAGAAAATACACCACAATATAGTTTGGGCAAAAATACTACTCCTGAACCAGCATGGGGTAATTCTAAATTAAGTGCTTATTCATGATTAATCTGTGACAGATAAAATTGCGATTATTGGTTTTGGAAATATTGCAAGTGCCATAGTTACCCCTCTATTAGATAACAAATTAATTCAGCCAGAGAACGTTTTTTGTGTTGTAAATACAGAAAAAAGTTTAGAAAAAATAAAAAAAAATTATAAACATAATATAAATATTTATAAATCAGGTTCTAAAGAGTCAAAAA
Source organism: Prochlorococcus marinus XMU1412 (assembly GCF_017696315.1). NCBI lineage: Bacteria > Bacillati > Cyanobacteriota > Cyanophyceae > Synechococcales > Prochlorococcaceae > Prochlorococcus > Prochlorococcus marinus. The sequence goes on from NZ_JAAORJ010000001.1 coordinate 376,830, forward strand.
TAATTTGGGATTGTCAATATAAACTTCTTTCGATAAAACCCCAACAATTAAATGATATAAGTGAGGCCAATCACATAACAAACAAGGACAATTTAATAGTTTCAATTCTTGCCGGGGTTTCAATAAATAGACTTGCTCAAAAATTTCCTAATCATAAATGTGTGAGGGTGGTTACAAATATTCCAATAACTATTGGAAAAGGTTTAACAGGGATTACTTGGGGAGAAGAAATTACAGAAGATCAGAAACAATTTGCAAAAAAATTATTTGAAAATACTAGTAAAATTTATGAATTTACTGAAGATTACCTTGATATATTTTTAGCTTTAACTTCATCAGGTCCTGCAATTATTGCTTTAATTATAGAAGCATTAAGTGATGGAGGATTAAGCGGAGGATTGCCAAAAATAATTTCAGAGGAACTTGTTATGGAAATGATACTAGGAACTATTTGTCTAATAAAGGAAAATAGGCTTACTACTTCTGAGCTTAAAAATTTAGTAACCTCTCCAGGTGGAACAACTATTTCTGCTTTAAGGGTTTTAGAAAAAAAGAGTGTAAGGTCAGCATTAATTGAATCAATAGTTTCAGCTAGTAATCGAAGTAAAGAGTTTCGTTAGTTTTTTAAATTATCTTTTAAATTCATATAAACTTTTTCAAGTGAATTTATATTTTTAGTAATTGTGTATCTTTCAAGGATACGTTCTCTAGCTTTTTCTCCAAGATCTTTTGTAAATGAAGGGTGTTCTACAAGAATTGGGATTATAGTTTTTAATTGTGCGGCCACATTATCAGTTGAAATTACTATTCCTGCTCCATTATCTAAAACTTCACCATCAGCTCCGGCATCTGTAGCTACACAAGCAGTACCAGAAGACATTGCCTCTAAAAGTGATAATGATAAACCTTCTACTAAGCTTGGTAAGAAAAATACTTCTGCTATTTGCATTATTGCTACCCTAGTTTCTAAATCTAATTCGGCGCCCCACCAAATTAATTTCTCATTACCAAGGTTAGAAAAACTATTTTCTAAAGTTGGCTTCATTGGTCCATCTCCAACAATAACTAATTTGCAATTTTGAGTTTTTGTTTGGCGCCAAGAACGTAAAAGTGCCTCGATATTTTTCTCATTGGCAATCCTACCCATATATAAGAAGATTCTTTCATTTCCAAGTTTGTTTTTTACCTGATCATATTTTTTATTTTTTTCACAAAAAGGTTTCCAAATATTCTCATCAACACCGTTTGGAATAACTATTTGTTTTTCTTTAGGTACTCCTAATTTAGAAAGAACATTTTTTTGAAGTTCGGAAAAAATGATTATCTTATCGAACTTTGATAAAGAGGGAGCATAAAGTTGATATGTTAGCTGTTGAGTGCTAGCAGTTAAATTTCTATTTTTTGCATCAAATGGTGGGTGAAATGTTCCTATGAGCGGAAGATTAATTTCATCACAAATCTCTGGAAGTCTAAAGTCTAAAGGAGATAAAGTTAAGCTTGCATGTACTAAATCAGGCTTTAATCTTTCCAAGGATAGCCTTAGCTCTTTTTCTGCTCTTGGTGAGGGTATTGTGTAAACTTGGGACTTAATTAAATATGGAAGACTTACATCAGGGTCATTTGCCAGAAATAATGGTTTTGATGAATTTGAACTAGAAGGATTGTCGAAATGAATGAAACTAACTTTATGACCTCTAGCCTTTAATTTCTCATTAGTTGAGTTGCCATAAGTTACATTTCCACAAAAAGGAGATTTCTTACCTAACCAGGCAACATGAGCCACATTGATTGAATTAACTATTTATTAAATTAACAGTCAGAGCACCCAAGATCATAATTTTAAAATTTATTCATAGTTTATGAAAATGTTAACTATATATTTCTCTCAACATTTTTAGTGAAGATAGATCTTTCTCTAGTTGAGTAGAGATCCAAGTTTCAATAATAAATAATATTTTAAGCCAGACTTTTTTAGGTCCCAATAACTCTCCATTAGATTTTATTGGTAATTCAGGGAAAAGAAGTCTCTGTAGTAGAGCAACTTCAGATGCATTTATTTTTAGATTACTTTGAGGATCTTCCATAGACGAAAACCCTTCACTTGGCAAATAATAACAACTCCATTCCCAATTCCCTACAGGCGGAATAATAGGTTCTCCAGTTTTACAGCAATGATGAATCGGTAAATTTATCCCTCCAATGGCTAATAGATGGATTAAAGATTGAATACTCATTGAGAGCATTTTAATATCCTCTTCTTTGGATTCTTCATACAAATAAATCCTATCAAGATGTGCAAGAACACAAGATAAATAGTTTTGTTGCTTGTCATTATTACCTACTAATAAAAAAGTTAATTCAGTTATTGCTTGCGCGGCTGCAAGACATTCAATATTTTTCCCGAGACCAGAATAGCTTTTTAATATTTTAATTTGACGTACAGATTTAAGATTTCTTTTCCCAAAAATCTGGAGACTTAAATATGTTAATGGAGTAGCTGCGGCAAGGCTACTTTTAGGACGTCTAGCACCAGGTGCCGCTAATCGAACAATCCCTTGCTCATCAGTAAGAATAGTTATTAATCTATCATTCTCGCCTAATGGAGAAGCTTTGATGCAGAGACCTTCTAGTCTGCACTCACCAGAACCAGACATTTAAATAACCTTTACTTCTTGAAAAATCTCACAAAAATTAGAAGTTCCTACGCAACTAATTCCATTATCAAGCAAATCAATAACTTGTGTCAGTTTTTTTATACCACCTACAACTTTGATGTGATTTTGGGAGCCTGTTATTTTTAATATTTCCGCTACATCATTTACTGTAATAGGGGGTCCAAACCCGTCCCCGAATTGAAAATTTTTTATTCCTAATTCCAAAGATATTTCTATCGCATTGTGCAAAACTTCTGTTTTTAGTTTTGATTTATTTATGATTATTGAAACAGGTAATCCTGATAACTTCACTTGCTCAATTTCAGCAGCGAAAGTTTCTAAGTTTCTTTTGGATAAATTGATAAAGTTTGGGATATATTCAATTCCGTTTGCACCTTTATCTTTTGCAAAATTAACTAATTCTTCAATAAATGTAACTGGCAAATCTGCTAAAGGGTAGGAAATGAATGCGTTTATGTTTGCACTGTAATTGCTCAAACGGTTTTTAAAATCATCTAAATAATTTAGTGAAGTAGAAATATTCTTGATATTATATTTTTTTATTAAATCGCAATTCGCGCAGAAATCTTCCCAAGTTAAATACGGATTAATTATTATTGCATGAATTTTTTCGTTTAATTCATATTCAATATTAGGCATTTAAAAGTTATTTGGATTGAATCAGTCCATAACCTCCATGATTCCTTTTATATATAACTTGAAGATCATTATTTTTCTTGTTTCGAAAAACATAAAAATCATGATCAATTAGATCTAATTGTTTTCTTGCTTCGTCTGATGAAATTGGAGTCATTTCAAAGTATTTATTTTTTATAGATGGCTCAGGCAGACTTGCTTCAGTTCCTTCTTTAAATAAAGCTTTATCTAAAAAATTTGATTCCATACTTTCAATTGGTAAAGAATCTTTATTTTTAAATTGTTTATTATGAATTGTTTTATTGTTTCTTTCTTTGTATTTGCGTAATTTTCTACAAAGTTTATTTGAAACTAAATCAATGCTTGAGTATAGATTTTCAGTTTTTTCTTCAGCTCTAATTACGGTACCATTTGCAAAAATAGTAACTTCTGCAGTTTGGAACGAGACTCTTGGATTCTTTTCAATTGAAAGGTGTATGTCAGCTTCTTTAACGATATCCTTATAGTGATGTGTTGCTTTTTCTATCTTTGCCTCAGTATATTCTTTTAATGCTCCAGTGAGCTCAAGATTCTTTCCATGGATTAAAATTTTCATAACAAATCTAAAAATATTTACTTACTTTCTAAATCTACTTAAATATGGATAATAGAACAGCAATAATTAAACAACCTGATAATATTTCTTCTTTTAATGATGTTTATAAATTACAAAAAGAATATCAGGAGGCATTGATTTTAGATAATTCTAACCCTGATTTTATTTGGATAGGGGAGCATCAACTCTGCTATACATTGGGGAGAGGATCTAATTACGATAATTTACTATTTTCTCTGAATGATGCTAAATATGATGTTTTTAAGATTGATAGAGGTGGTGAGGTAACTTGTCATATGCCAGGACAATTAGTTACGTATTTGGTTTTAGATTTGAAAAATTTTAATAAAGATTTAAATTGGTACTTAAGAAAAATCGAAGAAATTATTATAAAAATCCTTGGAGTTTTTAATATAGATTGTCACTCTAGAAAAGGGTTTACTGGTGTTTGGATAGGAAATAGGAAAATCGCATCAATTGGAATTGGGTGTAAAAGATGGATTACGATAAATGGATTTTCAATCAATATTAACTGCGAATTAGAAAACTTTAATAAGATTGTTCCTTGCGGAATAGAAAATTGTCTTATGGCAAATATGATTGATTACAACAAAAATTTAAATATTCAAGAAGTCAAGAGAATTGTTAAAAAAACCATCGAGGAAGAATTTAATTTTGATTTTATATCAAAATAGAAATTAAAATTTCAAATTCAATTTAATATGGGTGATTTAGCGTATTGGCCTTCAGCCAAACCTCTTTCTAAAAAAAATAAATTTGCCAAAAATAGAGATTTTATTAAGAGCCTTGATCATATAGATCAAATTTGGGAAAAATTAAAATTTAAATGTGGTGATGCTTTAGCTGTTTGCGATTTAAGAGGGAAATACAAAGAAAAATTTTCTTATTCTGAGCTGGCTGATTTAATAACAAAAGTCTCTTTTTCTTTCGAAAATTATGGTTTAAAAAAGGGGGATGTAGTTACTGTAATATCTGAAAATTCTCCAAGATGGCTAGCAGTAGATCAAGGCTTAATGCGAATGGGAGCTATAAATGCAGTGAGAGGTATTAATTCTCCTTCAGTAGAATTAGACTATATTATTCGGCACTCTAATTCAGTAGGACTAATAGTTCAATCTAAGGAAATTTGGCTAAAGTTAAATAACAAAGAAGAATTAAAAAAAAGACTGAAATTTATAATCAATTTAGAAGATGAACAATTTGAAGGTTTAATAAGTTGGAGTACATTCATAAGTTCAGGAGAAAAAGAAAATTCACAAAATAATAATCTTGAAAAATTAAATCCAGAAATTGATGACGTCGCTACTATTCTTTACACTTCTGGGACGACCGGAAAACCTAAAGGTGTGCCTTTGACTCATGCAAATTTTTTACATCAAATAATCAATTTAGCCTATATCGCTGATCCAGAACCAGGGACCTCTGTATTAAGCGTTTTGCCTATCTGGCATTCTTATGAGAGAAGTGCTGAATACTTCTTTTTTTCATGCGGTTGTTCTCAATACTATACAATTCCAAAATTTCTTAAAGATGATATTACACAAATAAAACCTGTTGTCATGGCTACTGTACCGAGACTATGGGAAGCAATACATGATGGTTTTTTTCAGGCTTTGAAAAAAATGCCTTCCAAAAAGCAAAAACTTATTAAGTTTTTGATAAGAAATAGTTCGTTTTTCAAAAGAAGTCTTAGAAAGATAAGAAATATAGATATAAATCAAATAACTTTTAAATCAAAAATCCCCTTACTGGGTTCTGTTATTAGCCGATATCCTTTACATAAATTGTCTACTATTTTTTTATGGCCGAATATTCTTAGACAACTATGCGGAGAAAAACTGAAATTTCCCATTAACGGTGGAGGTGCATTGCCAGAACATGTAGATCTTTTTTTTGAATCTTTAGGTGTAGATGTTTTGGTGGGATATGGCCTCACAGAAACTAGTCCAGTATTAACTTGTAGGAGAAGAGAATTAAATGTTAGAGGATCATCTGGTCAGCCTCTAGCATTTACTGAAATCAAAATAGTGAATGATGATAAAAAAAAGATTCTGAAGTTCAGAGAAGTCGGGAAAATTCTTGTTAGGGGGCCGCAAGTAATGAAAGGTTATCTTAATAATGAAATAGCTACAAATGATGTTTTATCCAAGGATGGTTGGTTTGATACTGGTGATTTAGGTTTTCTAATACCAAATGGTTCTCTCTTTATAACAGGAAGAGCCAAGGATACAATAGTGCTATCAAGTGGTGAAAATATAGAACCGAATCCGCTAGAGACTGAAATCCTTAGTTCTGAATTTATTAATCAGATTCAACTAGTAGGACAAGATAAGAAATGTTTAGCAGCCCTTGTAGTTCCTAATGTCGAATTGGTTAAAAGCAAGTTTTTGGAGGAAGACCTTTCAAAATTAAACTTGAATAAGAATATTGGTACATTTTTCAAATCACAAATTAATAATTTGCTTAAAAGTCGATTAGGAGCAAGATCAGAAGAACAAATATTAGATTGTTATTTTGTTGATGCCTTTACTCTAGAAAATGGGTTGTTAACACAAACTCTTAAACAAAAAAGAAAAGAAATAGAAAAAAAGTATTCATTGCAAATAGAAAATATGTATGAAAACAAATTTAGTAAGAAAATTTGATTTGTTCTATCTATATTGAAAAGGTAATTTAATTTTTTATGGAAACAAAAAACTCAATATCTATAAAGCGCTCAATAGCTATTAAAGCTGTAGTTACACCAACTTGGAAGGAAGATGCTGAAAAAGAATTAAGTAAAGCAATTTCAAACACTGATCAGCAATTATCGCAACTGGAGAAGGAGGGGCAGCAAATAGTAAATAATATTAGATCCCAATCGGTTAATCCTCTAGATCCAAGGGTTCAAGAACAGGTTAGTCAAGTGCAACAACAAGTCGCAGCAAAACGAAATGAAATTGAAGAACAAAAAAGAAATCTACTTCAACAACAGAGTCAAGTTCGCGAATTAAAAATGGACGAAATTGTTGATCAAGGGCAAGTGGATAGTTTCTGTGATGTCACTGTGGGAGACAATCTTATTGAGAAAATGCAGGTCTCGATTACGGTTAAAGATGGAGTTATTCAATCTATAGATAATAATTAAAGAGAAGATTTAGTATTTTTGATAAATATAAGTAAATCTTAATTTCAAAAAGTTTAAATTCTAATCGATCTAAATTATTACTTTCTTAAGTTTTAAGAGTTCCCACTGTGAACATGATTTCGTATAATTAGAACAAGAGTTTAAAGGGTTCTTAATCATAAAAACTTTAGGAAGTTTGGTAGAAATCCCTTGAAACTTATGCAATAACAATTTTCTTATGTCTCACGAAATATTCATGCCTGCCTTGAGTTCTACTATGACAGAGGGCAAGATTGTGGAATGGTTGAAAAATCCAGGAGATAAAGTTGAAAGAGGTGAATCTGTCTTGGTTGTTGAATCTGACAAGGCAGATATGGATGTTGAATCTTTTCAAGATGGATATCTTGCAGCTGTTTTAATGCCTGCTGGCAGCACTGCACCAGTAGGAGAGACTATCGGTCTTATTGTAGAAAATGAGGATGAGATAGCTTCTGTTCAAGAACAAAATAAAGGAAATCAACCCGAAGTTGCTAGTTCGGATCAACTTGAATTGGTAAGCAATAAAACTGAAGAAAAACCTTTGGTTCAAAGTGAAATTGTTGAAAAACAAGCAAAAGAAGTCGTATTAATGAGTGAAAAGGCAGCTCCATCTGTTAATAGTGATCAAATAAATGCTGCTACGAGTAATGTTTCTTCGAGGGTGATTGCATCTCCAAGAGCTAAAAAACTTGCCTCTCAAATGGGTGTTGATTTGGCAAAGGTTCATGGATCAGGACCTCATGGAAGAATTCAAGCAGATGATATTTTAAAAGCTAATGGCCAACCAGTCTCTATACCATGGATAGGCGAAGGTGGTTCTCCTGCAAGTATCCCTGGTGCAAATTTGGGAGTTGAAAGTAAACCAGAAGCTTCAGGAAATAGTTTTGGTAATCCTGGAGAAACAGTTCAATTTAATACTCTTCAAAAAGCAGTAAATAAAAATATGGAATCTAGTTTAGATGTGCCATGTTTTAGGGTGGGTTACTCCATCAACACAGATAAATTAGATAATTTCTATAAAAAAGTAAAACAGAACGGAGTGACTATGACTGCTTTACTAGTTAAAGCAGTTGCAAAAACACTAAAGAAACATCCTCAAGTTAACTCAAGTTTTTCAGAAAATGGAATTTCTTATCCAGAAAATATAAATATTGCTGTTGCTGTTGCGATGGAAGATGGTGGACTAATAACTCCAGTTTTAAAAGAACCATGCAATACTGATTTATTTGAATTGTCTAGGGAATGGAAAGATCTCGTAAAAAGATCAAGATCAAAACAATTAGAACCTGATGAATACTCAACGGGAACTTTCACTTTATCTAACCTTGGGATGTTTGGAGTTGATAGATTTGACGCAATTCTTCCTCCAGGTACCGGTGCTATTTTAGCCATAGCATCATCGAAACCAACAGTTGTTGCTAATAGTGATGGTTCAATATCTGTTAAAAAAATAATGCAAGTAAATCTAACAGCTGATCATAGAGTGATCTATGGAGCTGATGGGGCTTCATTCTTAAAAGACTTGGCTTCCCTAATTGAAGATGAGCCAGAGACTCTTGTCTCCTGAATTTAATTGATTTCTCAAATTAATAATGAAAAGAGAGATTATAAGCTTGAAGCTTATGATTATTTACTTGATCCTTCATTAATTGCTAGTAAACCTTCTGCAATTAGGCATGAATCAAGATTGATGATAGTTAGAAATAGTGTTTTAGAAGAAGACTGCTTAACTAATAAATTTACCAAGAATCTTTTAGATGAATTTAGAGAAGGGGATCTTGTAGTTGTAAATAATACTAAAGTTATGAAAGCTAGGTTAAAGGTTGAATTAGAAAATAAGAAATTAGTCGAATTATTAGTTTTAGAAAGATCCCATGAATGTGTTTGGTTATGTTTGGCAAAGCCAGCGAAAAAGTTAAAAATAAATAGAAAATTAAAATTAAAATCTCCTTTAGATCAAGATATTAATTTGATTGTTGATGGAGTTGATGAAGAAACTGGAGGGAGATTTATTAAATTTCCGGAAAATATTACTTGTCTCAACTCAATGAATGAACTTCTTGATAGATACGGGGAAATCCCTCTCCCTCCTTATATAAAAAATTCTGAAGAAGAATCTTTTCATGAGAAAAATTATCAAACTGAGTATGCAACTAATCCGGGGGCAGTTGCTGCACCAACAGCTGGTTTACACTTAAGCAAAAGTCTTATTTCCAACCTAAAAAAAAAAGGAGTAATAATCTTACCGATAACTTTGCACGTGGGTTATGGAACATTCAAACCAATTGATCAAGAAGATTTAAGTAACTTAAAACTTCATAAAGAATGGGTAAGTGTTAATAAGGAAGTAGTGGAGGAAATAAAAAGAATAAAGAAAACAGATAGAAAAATAATTGCTATTGGTACAACTAGCGTAAGAGCTCTTGAAAGTTGTTATTGTCGCGAAATTAATGACTTTATTCCCATAGCTAAATACGTAGATTTAGTAATTAAGCCAGGTTATAAATTTAAGGTAGTTGATGGATTATTAACTAATTTTCATCTCCCTAAAAGTTCATTATTACTTTTAGTAAGTGCAATGATTGGTAGAGAAAGATTATTAGATTTGTATAAAAAAGCCATAAAAGAAAAATTTAGATTCTTCTCTTATGGCGATGCGATGTATATTTCACCAGATTCACTACTGGAGAAAAAATAGATTTAGGCTTTGACTGGTTCTTGAATGATTCCGCTTGGAACTTCAGTAAACATAATTGATGATAAATACCTCTCTGCTAAATCAGGAAGAACAACTACAATTGTCTTCCCAGCATATTCATCTTGTTCAGCTAATCTAACAGCAGCCGCGGCCGCTGCTCCACAAGATATTCCCACTAATAGACCTTCTTCTTTTGCTAATCTAAGAGCCATCTCGATTGACTCGTCATTTGTTACTTGTTCAACCTTATCAACAATTGATAAGTCAAGGTTCTTAGGAATAAATCCTGCTCCAATTCCTTGGATTTTATGAGGTCCAGATTTAACCTCTTCACCATTCATTGTCTGTGTAATAACAGGACTATGTGAGGGTTCTACAGCTACAGAAGTAATATTTTTTCCCTTCTCTTGCTTAATGTATCTTGAAACTCCTGTAATTGTGCCGCCAGTTCCAACCCCTGCAACTAAAACATCAATTTCACCATCGCAATCATCCCAGATTTCTGGTCCAGTAGTTTTGAAATGAATTTCAGGGTTTGCTGGGTTATCGAATTGACCTGGCATGAAATATTGAGAAGGATTACTTTCTGCAATTTCTTTAGCCTTAGCTATTGCTCCAGGCATACCTTTAGATGCTTCTGTTAAAACAATTTCAGCACCCAACACTGCCATAACCCTTCTTCTTTCAATTGACATTGATTCTGGCATAGTAAGAATGAGTTTATAACCTCTTGCTGAAGCAGTAAAAGCTAGGGCAATTCCTGTATTTCCAGAAGTTGGCTCAACAATAGTTTTATCTTTTGTAAGCTTCCCACTTTTCTCTGCATCCCAGATCATGTTTGCGCCAATCCTACATTTGACACTATAAGCAGGGTTTCTACCTTCAATTTTTGCAAGTACTGTAGCTTTCGCGTTTTTAGTAACTGATTTTAATTTTACTAATGGAGTGTTTCCAATAGCAAAACTGTTGTCCTCATAAATTTTTGCCATTTATATATTGAGAAAATATATTTTAATACTAACTATTATTCAGAAAAAGAGTATATAAGTTTCTATACGGTAAATACTAGGAATTTAGAAATTATTGAGTGCTTCAGAAAAGCTTTTCCATAATTGATCTTGGTCCTCTAATCCAACTGATACTCTAATAAGGTGCGAGGGTATACCAAAACTTTCAGCCCATTCCAACTCGTCATAATGAGCTAGTAAAACATAAGGACAAACTAGAGTAAATTTTGTACCTAAACTAGGACCTTTAGATACTTTTAGAGAATCATAAAATTTCATAGCTTTGTTTAATCCTCCATTTAATTCAAATGATAATAAGCAGCCGTATCCTCCATCAGAAGTAAGTAAAGAATTATAATTTGGACAATTTTCAGGATGGAAAATATTTTTAATCTCGCTATGGGTCTCTAATCTTTTTTTTAATTCTAAACATGCTTTATTTTGTTCAAAAACTCTTTCATTTACATCTCTACTAACCTTCTCTAGATAAACTATATCTCCATCGGAAAGTATTGGAAGATAAATCTCGTTTAATGCATTTCTAAACTGATCAATCCATTTGCTTTTTGGATTTAGGATTAATGATCCGGCAAGAATATCACCACTACCTGAAAAAATTTTTGTAAGCGAAGTAAAAACTATATCTGCATGTTCCAGAGAATTTATATTTAAATTCGAACCAATTGTATCGTCAACAATTAACGGAATATTTAGCTTTTTTGCAATTTTTGAAATTTTTTTAATGTTTACACATTTGAGCATTGGATTACTTGGAAGTTCAATAATTAATGCTGATGGATTTATTCTTTTGATTTCTAATTCAATATCCGAGCAATTTTCTTCTGTAATTAACTTTGCTCCGTGAAAGATTTTCATTGGTAATTTAAGTACATCTACATATGGAAAACCAACTTGGAGTGTTGGTTTAGCTGGAAATAATTTATATATGATTTCTAATGATGTATGCAATGCAGACATTCCAGATGAAGTTAAGTGAATATCATTAGAGTTAATTTTTGTAGATTTAGAAATTCTATTTTTTATCATTTGAGAACATTCATCTACGTAAGATTTTGGGGGGCAATCTTCAAGACCTAGTTCTATAGCGGCAGTTCTTGAAGATAGACCAAGACCAGTATGTTGCCAAAAATATTTTGCATAAATACTTCCTTCTTTTTCAGTTATTAAGAAAGCTAAATTATCTCTTTTTTCTATTAACGAGAATTTTTCAGAAGTATTTCTATCAATGTATTTTTTAGCTTTAAAAGCTATGCGGTCATTGGGATATGGCCAGATACTTTTATTGTTGTAGTAATTTTGCTTTTTTACTTTTTCACATAATCTTTTCACTATGGGGTTTAGCCCGAATCGTGGGTAAATGGACTTCAATAAATTCATGCATTCTTGATCTTTTTCCTCGTAATTTATTACATCATTCCAAGTTGGTAATGCTACAGAAACGGCATGAATGCTATCAGGGATAGCATATCCCAACTCTAAATTTTTCCATATAGGTTTTTTAAGTAAATCTCTCAATTTTCAGAATTTATTTAAAGCAAATAAAATGTCCGAGATTAAATCGTTTGTATCTTCACATCCAATTGATAATCTGACAAGAGCATCATCTATCCCTAGCAGATTTTTTGTTTTGTCATCAACAGAAGCATGAGTCATCGTTGCAGGGTGGCAAATTAAACTTTCAACTCCTCCAAGGCTTTCTGCTAGAGAGAAATATTTGAGAGATTTGCAAAATTTAAAAGTATCCTCTTTATTTAAATTTAATTTTAGGGTGATCATTGAACCTCCAGATTTCATTTGCGATTTTGCTAAATTAAATTGCGGATGTTCTTGATTAAAAGGGTAAATTACTTTACTAATTATTTTATGATTCCCTAATTGTTCAGAAATAAAATCTGCACTTTTAGTTTGATGTTCGATTCTTAAAGGAAGAGTTTTTACTCCTCTCGTAATGAGCCAACTATCAAAGGGAGATGGTTGAAGTCCGAGAGCTTTTTGAGAGAAAAGCATCTTACTATTCCATTCCTCATTATTTGTCAGTACTGCTCCGCCAAGTGCGTCACTATGTCCATTAATGAATTTTGTGGTGCTTACAACCGATAGTGTTGCACCAAGGTCCAATGGTTTTTGAATAAGCGCTGTAGAAAATGTGTTGTCTACAACTACTGGTATTTCGAGTTTATTCGCTTCATTACAAATCGCCTTAATATCAAGTACCTTCAAAAGTGGATTAGTTGGACTTTCGAGCCATATCAAGGCTGGCTCGAAGTTTGAAATCTTTTTGATATTATTTTCATTTGTAAAATCTGTGTATAAAACTTCTAGTCCAAATTTCTTGAAAACTTTTTCGAACATCCTCACTGTACAACCATAGAGATTTGACTCGCAGAGTATCTTGTCACCTGATTTTAGTGTTGATGAAATTGCAGTTACCGCGCTAATTCCAGATCCGAAAACTGTACAGTATTTAGAATCTTCTATTGATTTAAGGATGTTTTCTAGAATTCTAAAGTTTGGATTGCCTGATCTGGTGTAGTCGAAATTATCTTTATTTCCATGTTTGAAAGTAGATGTAGAAAAAATAGGAGGCATAACGCATCCAGTTTCTTCTGCAAATGTTTTCCCATGGTGAATAGATAAGGTCTTAAAACCTGGCTTTTTTATATTATCTTCCTTATTTCCCATTATTTTTAAAAATAAGAATTAAATTAAATCTCTCTTTTAAAAAATGAGAGATTTAATAATCCAAAGAAAAGTAGTATTAAACTTTTCTTGAATAATATTCAACAACTAGTAGTTCGTTTATTTCAAGAGCAACCCACTCTCTATCGCATTTCCCATTTATTTTTCCCGTTAATTTAGGCTTGTCTAAATCAAGATGAGGAGGGACATTTGCTAAGCCAGGGAATTCTATATTACCTTCAACAAGTTTTTTGCTTGCTTTGTTTTCTTTAATTCCGATTACATCGCCTGATTTGCATTGATAACCTGCAATATCAAGAACCTTTCCATTAACGGTTACATGGCCATGATTTACTAATTGTCTTGAGCCTGGAATGGTACCTCCAAAACCTAATCTAAAACAAACATTATCAAGTCTATTTTCTAAAAGTCTTAGTAGGTTAGTACCTGTTGATCCTTCTTGAGCTCTAGCTTTTTTCACATAACGTACTAGTTGTTTTTCAGAAACTCCATAATTAAACCTAAGTTTCTGCTTTTCTTCTAGACGAATAGCATATTCTGATCGCTTGCGACGGGCTTGGCCGTGCTGACCTGGAGGATTAGACTTCTTTGAAGCTTTCCTGGTGAGACCTGGTAGTTCTCCCAAGCGACGCGTAACCCTTAATCTGGGGCCGCGGTATCTTGACATAATTTTAAATTAAATAGAAATTTGCAATAAATTGGATAATTGATTAAATTCAATTAAACTAATTACTACTGAGATATTATTTTACATCATTAAAGTGTTCAAAACTATTAATAAATCAATTACTTCTATACTTCTTTTTATGATTTCGTTCTATCAAAAGTGGTTTTCTCCTTTTTTCGGACCAAGATGTAGATTTATTCCAAGTTGCAGCTCTTATGGATATGAGGCAATTACTAGACATGGTCCTTGGAAGGGAGGGTGGTTAACTTTAAGAAGATTAAGCAGATGTCATCCTTTAACTCCCTGTGGATGTGACCCTGTGCCTGACTAAATGAATGAAAATATTTATTTTTGTTAGGCAGGGATGTTGCCTTTGTGATTCATTAAAAAATAAACTGGCAAAAATAAATCTTAATGAGTTATTCCCTAATCTGGAGGAGCTTAAAGAAATTGATATTGATAGGGTCGATTTATATAAAGATAAATATAAAAAATATGATTATGAAGTACCTGTTATTGCTGTTGAAGGAATTAGGTCCGAGGAGATTATAGAATTGCCTCGCATTTCTCCAAGATTAAAAGATGATCAATTAAAGAATTGGTTTCAAAAAAATATTAGTACCATTCTGGAGAAATAATTTTTCATATGAGATCTATAAAATTACATAAACTTTTAGATTTGGTAGGAATTATTCCTTCATTAGATTTAATCAATCACGAAATCAATAATATTTCTTTTAACTCTAAAGAAGTACAAAAAGGAACTTTATTTTTAGGTATGCCTGGTTTAAATGTTGATGGAGGAAAATATTGTATTGAGGCAATTGAAAATGGTGCAGAGGCTGCCATTATTGGGTCTGCTGCAAAAGAGAAAATTGGATCTATTGATCTAGAAAGGATTTTGGTTATAGAGGATAATTTAGATTATTTGTTTGGTCAAATAGTCGCTGAGTTTTGGAATAGGCCTTCAAGAAAACTTAAACTTATTGGTGTTACTGGTACAAATGGAAAAACCACAATTACTTTTTTATTGGAATATCTTTTAAAAAAATTAGGGAAAAAGACTGCATTATTTGGGACCTTGCTCAATAGATGGCCTGGCTTTTCAGAAGTGGCTCTTCATACAACTGATTTCGCCGATAAACTCCAAAAGAAATTAAATGCTGCTGTTGAGGCAGAATCTGAATTCGCGATATTAGAGGTAAGTTCTCATTCTATTGCGCAAAACAGGATATCAGGATGCGAATTTGAGGCGGCTATTTTTACTAATTTAACTCAAGATCATCTTGATTATCACCCAGATATGGAATCATATTTTCAAACAAAAAAAAAATTATTTTTCCCACCTTACTTAAAAGAAAAAGATGGGATTTGTGTATTAAATCATGATGACCATTGGATATCTAAATTATCATCTGATCTTAAAAAAAGATCTTTATTAGTCTCTACAAAGATTACTGAAAGTGAATTTGAAAATGATGATTTTTTTTTCGTAACAGATAAAAAATTTACTGAAAGTGGTTCCACTTGTATTTTCCATACACCTAGGGAAAAAATTCAACTTTTTGTTCCACTTGTTGGTGAATTTAATTTAATGAATGCGATTCAAGCAATAACAATTTTGTATAAACTGAATTTTTCTTTAAAAGATTTATCAAAGTTAATACAATCTTTCCCTGGTGCTCCTGGGAGAATGGAGAAAATACAAATTGATGATAATGACGTTTCAAGATCTCTTCCAACAGTAATTGTTGATTATGCCCACACTCCTGATGGATTAAAAAAAGTTTTGCAATCAATTAAAAAACTTTGTGAAGGGAAACTAATAACTGTTTTTGGCTGTGGCGGAGATCGTGATCGTAGTAAAAGGCCTTTGATGGGATCAATAGCTGAAGAGTTGTCTGATCAACTTTTTATAACTTCAGATAATCCAAGATCAGAAGAACCCCAAAAGATAGTAAATGATATTTTGATGGGTATAAAAAAAAGAGAAAAAATAACAATTGAAATTGATAGATTTAAAGCAATAAATGAATCTATTAAATTTGCCAATAAAAAAGATATTGTTTTAATTGCAGGAAAAGGACATGAAGACTACCAAATTCTCAATGATAAAGTTATTAATTTTGATGATAGAAAAATAGCTTATAAATTATTAAAAGAAAAAAATAAATCTCAATAAAATTTCCTAATCAAATAAGAAAGATTTTTACGCAAATCACAAGAAAAGTTTCTTAGAATCAATGGAGTTATTTTTAATAAAATGAAAGGCTTAGCCTTAGTTGTAGGCGCAGGTGGAATTGGAACACAACTAGCTAAAGATCTGAATGAAAGTGAAAAAGATTTAGATGTTGTTTTGTGTGGAAGAAAAAGTGAATTTAATCCTTTTTGGGAATTAGATATAGAGGATTCTCAATCCCTTTTGCAGTTGAAAAATAAAATATTAAATCATCCTTCAAAATTAAGGCTAGTTGTTAATGCTACAGGTAGACTTCATAGTGATTCTCTTCAACCAGAAAAAAGATTACAACATCTTGATAAAAAAAATATGATGGAAAGTTTTTCAATTAATGCCTTTTCTCCTATTTTATTAGCTAAAGCGATTGAAGAATTTATACCAAAAGATTTTGATTTTAATTTTGCAAGTATAAGTGCAAGAGTTGGTAGTATTGGAGATAATCAAACAGGAGGTTGGTATTCATATAGAGCTGCAAAATCTGCGCAAAATCAGTTTTTTAAATCTTTAAGTATTGAATGGGCTAGACGTTTCCCAAAGGCTGCTATCACATTGCTTCATCCAGGAACAGTAGATACTGATTTATCTAGACCTTTTCATAGATTTGTTCCAGAACATAAATTATTTAGTAAAGAAAAATCCTCCCAATTCTTGATCAATATTATTAAAAATCAATCACCAGAATCTACAGGAAAATTTATTGCATGGGACAACTCGGAGATACCTTGGTAGACTAAATTTTTTTATATCAATAGATCTTTAAGTCAATATTTTTTTTATTTCTCTAGCAAGTAAATCAATCTCAGCTTCTGTAGTCATTTGATGTATGCATGCTCTAAACCATTTTGGATCTTCTAAAACTCTAATCCAAATTTTCTTTTCTCCAAGTTTCTTTACATATTTATCCTTATCTTTAATATTTTCGATATTAAAACTAACAATCCCGTTTAAATATTTTTTTTCTAAAACTAATTCAACACCCTTTGATTGATTTAATTCATCCCAAAGTTTTCCACTTAATTTTTTGATAGTTTTGTTTTTTTCTTTTTCATGGCAGTCTTTATCCAAAAGATCTAAAGAATTCCGAAGCCCAGCAAGTAAAGGAATACAAGAGGTAGCTATTTCAAATTTTCTTGCATCATCATGAAAAAGATTATCTGAAGGCTCATAAATGCCTTGTTCTTTTTTTAAAGATTTCCAACCAATTATTGTTGGATCTGTTTCAAGAATAAATCTATCTGAGACATAAATGGCTCCAAGTCCTTCTGGTCCACATGCCCATTTGTGAGAAGTTATTGAATATAAATCAGCATAAAAAACTTCTTTTTCAATATTTATGTGCCCAAAGGTTTGAGCACCATCAACAAGTAAATAAGAGTTTTCTCGATTATTTTTTAATTCGATAGAAATTTGTTTTAAAGGAATTTTATATCCAAAGTTCCATAAGATATGAGAAATAATTAGGATCTTAGTCTTACTATTTAGATTTTTCAAAATCTCTAAAATTATATTTTCGTCGTTTAGATTTTTAATTTTTTGGATTGGCAAAATTTTGAATATTAATTTATTTCTTCTGCAAAATTCTCGACTTGCAGCCACTACTCCAGGATGTTCACAGTCACTTATTAACAACTCTTCTCCCTCTTTTACTTTTATTCCCCAAAAGGGCAAAATCATACCGGAAGAGATATTTTCGGTAAAAGCTACATTCTTTGAATTGACACCTAATTTTTGCGCAATGATTCTTTTTGTTGTCAATATTTCTTTGTAAATAAAAGGCCACATATCATTGGTAAATGGTCCTAAATCTTGGATAATTTCCCAAGTTTTAACTATTGCTTCTAGAGAAGATTTTGGTAATGGTCCTTGACCGCCATAGTTGAAATAATACTTATTTTTTAATGCGGGTATTTGATCTCTTAGATTATTTCTCATGGAAATTTATATTTTCAACTCTTGAATTTTTTTAAATATTGCCCACTAAAGTTACTGTTCTAAATTCAATATCCTCAATTACTTTCCAAGGTTCAGCACTCCTTTCTACAAATTTTAAATTTTTAAATCCTACTTCTTTAAAATCACTTATAAACTCTGGCTCATACCATGCTCCACTAATACAGCCTGTCCATAAATCATGATCATTTTGCAATCTTAAAGGAATTTTTTTGTTAGAGACGATATCGCTAATTGCAATTCTTCCATTATCGTTTAAAACTCGTTTTATGTTATTAAGAAGGTTATTTCTAGATACTGGACTTACCAAGTTTAAAACGCAATTACTTAAAATAATATCAACTGATTTATCTGCGATTAATGGATTTAAATCTTTATCTAATTCATCAAGTTTTTCAATTGAACCTTCTAGAAATTCTGTATTGTTGAAACCTATATTTTTTGTAACTTCTTTAGATGCTGATCTTGATAAAGAAAGCATGTCAGGATTCTGATCAACTCCAATAACTTTCCCTTCTTTCCCAACAATTTGGGCACAAATGAAAGCATTTTTGCCGCTACCACTTCCAAGATCTAAGACTATATCATTTTTTTGAACATATTTTGTTGGATCACCACACCCATAGTCTCTTTCTATAACCTCTTGAGGAATCGCTTCTAGTAAAACGGGATCAAACCCAACTGGTGTACAAAGACAACTTTCTTTTTCTTGTGCCGCTGAGCCATATCTTTCTTGAATCGCATCTTTATGATCGAATTGATTAGGTGCTTTATTCGATGTGTTTGTATTACAGCAACTTTCAGACATATTTTTTAAAGGACTCTAGATAAATATAGCCAAAAAAAAAGCCCCTGAAAAAGGAGCTTTTAATTTGTTTAATTAAATTATTTAGTGTAATTAACACCTCTGTAATTTAATTCTGCTTTTTCATTACTTGAAGAAGCGTCATCCATTCTGTTGGTGTATACGTTTCTTCTGTAGGTAAGTTCAACAAGTTGCTTTTTAGCAGCTTCTTTGTTTTGAACGTAGTTTTTACCTCTGTAAGTTAAAGTAGTCATGTTTCGATGTGACAACACGGCCATCCCCCGTTCCATGGTATGACTCGAACTGCGCCCTCAAATGAGGGTGAACGAAAAAGTAGCTATTGCTACCAAATAATTATAAGCGTATTTTTGACTGCATGTCTAGCTTTTACAAATAGAAACGAAGATTTAATGTTTTTTTAATTATTATCTTAGGTAAATTTTTTTATAAATAGTCTCTAAAAAGGTTTATGTTTATATTTGGTTTAATCTTCATGTAACTATTAATTTATGACAGGTTTTTTATATTTCTTGGGAAATACTTTAAGGTGGCCAGTGTTAAAGCCAAAAGAATTTTTTTCACTACATGCTTATTTTTCAATTATTTATTTGATAACTTTTACTTTGAGTAAATATGATGTAAGCCAATCAAATTTAGTTTTTACTTTAGGAATTCTTGCACCCCTTTTAATCGCTATTGGTCAAGGACTTCCAATTGATTGCCTTGATATGGAATCATCTTTGTTGAAGGAATTAAAAACTAAATAATATATATTTCAGTTAAAAATTTTTATAAAACTTGGACAACTTCGCTTATTTCAGGAATCATTTCTTTTAACTTTCTTTCAATACCCATTTTGAGAGTCATAGTGCTACTTGGGCAACTACCACATGCTCCTTGAAGTCTGACTTTGACAATTGGACCATCTATTTCTGCAATCTCTACATTACCTCCATCAGAAATTAAAAAAGGTCTTAGCTCGTCAAGGACTTTTTCCACATTGTCGTTTGTCAGAGAGAGTGTTTCAGTACTCATAATTTTGGATTAACTTTATAATAAGCCTAGAAAGAAATCTGATTAATTGCAAAAAAGATAAATTTCTGTTGTGACTTCATCTAAAAATCCCACTAATTACAATAGTTACTTTGATGCAGTCTTAGTAGGAGCAGGGATAATGAGTAGTACTTTAGCCCTCCTAATTTCAGAAGTTTTACCAGATATAAAATTTCTTATTATAGAAAAATTAAATGCTCCAGGAAGTGAAAGTACTGGCGCTTTTAATAATGCAGGTACAGGACATGCCGCTAATTGCGAATTAAACTATACCCCTTTAGATGAAAAAGGAAATCTAAAAATAGATAAAGCGCTCTCAATAAATCGTTCTTTTGAAAAATCCATGTCTTTATGGGCCTCATTGTATGAAACAGGGAAAATTGATATTGAGAAGTTTCTAAAATTTATTCCTCATATTAGCTTTGTTTCTGGTCAGGATAATATTTCTTTTTTAAAAAAAAGATTTAAGAAAATGACCGAAAATCCTGAATTTATCGATATGGAATTTTCTACATCTTTTGATGAAATTTCATCATGGGCTCCTCTAATAACAAAAGATAGAAATCCATCTACTCAAATTGCTGCTACCAGAATAGGTAGAGGAACTGATATTAATTTTGAGGCTTTAACTAAAGAGTATTTGTCATTAGTTTCCTTAAACAAAAATGTTGAAATTAGATACAAAACAGAATTAGTAGATTTAGAGAAAATTGATAAAAAACAATGGGAACTAGAAATAAGTTCTGAAGGTAGAAAAACTTCAATTAGAACTGGCTACGTTTTTCTTGGTGCTGGTGGAAAAACAATTAACTATTTACAAAAATCAAAAATTCCAGAAGCAAAAAGTTATGGTGGATTTCCTGTTAGTGGGAAATGGCTTATTTGCGAGAAAAAAGATCTAACAGAAAAACATAACTCAAAAGTTTATGGTAAAGCTGATATTGGATCGCCCCCAATGTCTGTGCCTCATTTAGACACCAGATGGATTGATAATAAAAAACTTCTTTTATATGGACCTTTTGCTGGATTTACTACGAAATTTCTAAAACAAAGTTCATACTTTGACTTATTTAGTTCAATTAAAAAGAATAATATTTTTTCTATGTTAGACGTTGGTTTCAAGAACAACGATTTAATTAATTACCTAATATCACAATCATTAAAGAACCATAACTCAAGAGTTGAGAATTTAAAGAATATGATGCCATCAGCTAATCCTTCTGATTGGTATTTAAAGAATGCTGGTCAAAGAGTCCAAATAATTAAAAAAACTGAAGGTGGTGGTTCTTTGAAATTTGGAACTGAGATTGTAAATTCATCTGATGGATCATTATCTGCTTTGTTGGGAGCCTCTCCAGGAGCAAGTACTGCGGTTTCAATTATGGTTGAGGTTCTAGAAAAATCTGTTTTATTTTTAAACGATAAGCATAATCTTCAGAAAAAAATAAATGACTTAATTCATCCAGAACTATCAGTCTCTGAAAATTACAGTACCTTCATAAAAGAAATTAAAAAAAGAAATAATTCCATTTTTGGTTTCCATCCATAATTCTAATTAGCTAATATTAATCAAGATGTAATAAGAGGAGAATTTTTCTTTCTATATGACTGATATATCGGTTTCAAAAATTAGAAATTTCTGCATAATCGCTCATATTGACCATGGTAAATCTACCCTTGCAGATAGGTTACTTCAAGATACTGGTACTGTGCAGCAGAGGGATATGCAAGAACAATTTTTGGACAGTATGGATCTTGAAAGAGAGAGAGGAATTACTATCAAGTTACAGGCCGCTAGGATGAAATATAAAGCTGACGATTCCCAAGAATATGTTTTGAACTTAATAGATACTCCAGGGCATGTTGATTTCTCTTATGAGGTTAGTAGATCTCTTCAAGCTTGTGAAGGCGCCTTACTTGTTGTTGATGCAAGCCAAGGAGTAGAAGCTCAAACCTTAGCTAACGTTTATCTTGCCTTAGAAAATAATCTTGAAATAATTCCTGTTTTAAATAAAGTTGATTTACCAGGGGCTGATGCTGAAAAAATAAAACAAGAAATAGAGGAAATTATTGGACTTGATACATCTAATGCAATAAATTGTTCAGCAAAAACTGGAGTTGGTATTAAAGATATTTTGGAAGCAATCGTAAGAAGAGTACCCCCTCCTCAAGATGAAATTAAACTACCTACAAAGGCACTGATTTTTGATTCTTATTATGATCCGTACAGGGGAGTTATTGTTTATTTCAGGGTGATATCTGGGTCTCTAAATAAGAGAGAAAAAATATTATTAATGGCAAGTAAGAAAAATTATGAACTAGATGAGATAGGAATAATGGCGCCTGATCAGCAGCAAGTTGATGAATTACATGCAGGAGAAGTTGGTTATTTAGCTGCTTCTATAAAATCAGTTGCTGATGCGAGAGTGGGAGATACGATTACTCTTTTAAATTCACCTGCCAATGATCCTTTGCCTGGATATAAGACAGCAAATCCTATGGTTTTTTGTGGTTTATTCCCGACTGATGCTGATCAATTCCCAGATTTAAGAGTTTCACTAGAAAAATTACAATTATCTGATGCAGCTTTAAAATATGAGCCCGAAACCAGTAGCGCAATGGGCTTCGGATTTAGGTGCGGATTCCTAGGACTTCTTCATATGGAGATTGTTCAAGAAAGATTAGAAAGAGAATATGACTTGGATCTAATCGTAACGGCACCATCAGTTATTTATAAAGTTAATTTAAATCAGCAGGAACATATCTTTATTGATAATCCTTCTACAATTCCTGATCCACAACTTAGAGAATCAATAGAAGAGCCTTATGTGAAAATGGAAATTTATGCTCCCAATGAATTTAATGGAACATTAATGGGTTTATGTCAGGAAAGAAGGGGAGTATTTATAGACATGAAATACATAACAACAGATCGAGTTACCTTGATTTATGAAATTCCATTAGCAGAAGTTGTAACAGATTTCTTTGATCAAATGAAAAGTAGAACCCAAGGTTATGCATCAATGGAATATCATTTGATTGGCTATAGAAAAAATGACCTTGTTAGATTAGATGTTCTAATAAATTCAGAAAGAGCAGATCCATTAACTTCTATTGTTCATAAAGATAAGGCTTATGGAATTGGCAGAAGTTTAGTTGAGAAATTAAAAGAACTTATTCCAAAACAACAATTTAAAATACCTATTCAAGCATCAATCGGTAGCAGGATTATTGCAAGTGAAAGCATAAGTGCATTGCGAAAAGATGTTTTATCTAAATGTTATGGAGGGGATATTTCTAGGAAAAAGAAACTCTTAAAGAAACAAGCCAAAGGTAAAAAGAGGATGAAGGCAATGGGTAAAGTTGAGGTCCCTCAAGAAGCTTTTATGGCAGTCTTGAAATTAAACCAGTAATTTCTTTTAATTTAAAATTTATAGCTATTTATTTTTAAAAGAATTGGGTATATTTCATTTATATCTTTAAAAAAGATTTTGGATATTAACTCATTTAATCGTGTCGGGGCAAATATCAGAAAAGCTGGATTTTTAATTGTACTTTTTTATCTTCTTGTTGTTTTAATAATGAAATTTTTGGAGGCCAATAATTTTTTTGGCTATTCATTTTCAATGTTAAGCAATGATATCTTTGCCCCTCCTTCTCTTAATCATTTTTGTGGCACAGATAGATTAGGAAGAGATGTTTGCTTAAGAACTTTGCAAGGATCATCATTAGCAATAGAAGTTGTATTCTTAGCTATTCTTTTTTCATTAAGTTTGGGTTTGCCTTTGGGATTATTGAGTGGATATTTTGGTGGTTTTTTTGATAAATGCTTATCACTAATAATGGATACTATTTTTTCAATACCTGTAATTTTGCTTTCAGTTGTTGTGGCTTTTGTATTGGGTAAGGGTATCCTTAACGCGGCTTTGGCATTGTGTATCGTTTACTCTCCTCAATATTTTAGATTAATCAGAAATCAGACAATATTGGTTAAATCCGAAACTTATGTGGAAGCAGCTCAAGTTTCAGGAGCTGATGTTAAAACAATTATTTTTAAATATATTCTTCCAAATGTAATAACACCCTTGCCTATTTTGCTTACCCTAAATGCTGCGGATGCTGTCTTGGTATTAGGAAGTTTAGGATTTTTAGGCCTTGGTGTTCCTGCAGATGTCCCAGAGTGGGGAAGTGATTTAAATCTTGCTCTTGCCGCTTTACCTACAGGCATATGGTGGACGGCTTTGTTCCCAGGTTTGGCAATGTTTTTTTTAGTTTTAGGTCTTTCTTTTATAGGAGAGGATCTTGAAGAAATTTTTGATAGTCAAAACTCTGAATAAATTTAGTTATCTGTAATAGGATTAAGTTCTCCTTGATCATTCAACTTTGGATATTCTTTAGCTGATTTTTTATACACCGCAGCTAATTCTGGGTAACACCATTCAAAAAGTGTTTTTTGATATTCATCTATATTTAACCCTTCTCCATTAGCGGGCAATATACCTTTATTTTTTCTTTGGCGAATAGCTTCAAATAATAATATGGAAGCAGCAACTGAAACATTCAGAGATTGAACCATACCTCTCATAGGTATAAAAATTGATTGATCAACCATTGATATAAGTTCATTACTTAGTCCCCATTTTTCTGCACCTAAAACAAAACATGTATTTTGAGAATAATCAAAATTTCTATAATCTACCGATTCACTATTAAGAGTCGTTCCATATAATTTAAAACCCTTATTCTTTAAATCAGATATTGCCGTGATAGTGTTTTCATGATTATTTAGTTTTACCCATTTTTGACTTCCTTGAGCAGTACTATTAAAAGTCTTAACGGCATTCGTTTTGCTAATAAAATTTGCTTCGAAAACCCCTGCTGCATCACATGTCCTTAATATCGCAGATAAATTATGTGGTTTATTGACATCCTCAACTAAAACAGTCAAGTTTTTCATTCTGCAATCTAAAACACTTTTGATTCGTTCAAATCTTCTTGGCAAAATTGACATTTATAATATTTTCACACCTTTAAATTATATTCAAAAAATATTGATTACCTATTAAATCTCTTGGTTTATAATATTTTGGTAGTTTGAATTAACTCAATGGCATACATAGAATGGGACTATACAGTAATAACAAGTATGGTAGAAAAACAAGGTTGGGATTTACCTGATCGTGAATCGGAAGAGTGGAATAAATTTAACGATGAATTAGGAGAAAAAATGAGAGGTGTTGGACTTATTTTTGAAAAATATTGTAAATTTACTCCCGACGTAGGAGAAGGAGTTCATCTTCTAGATGACTGATAATAAATAGTTTTAAACCATTGATGTATCCCTTAATCAATGGCTTATTAATAAATAAGATAATATAATTTCACTAAATTAGAACTGGCAATTATTAAGGCTTTATAAAGCTTGTAATTTAAAAAAATTTTTTATTCCACAAAAAAGTTATTTAATTTCTATATTTGAATAAAAATATGAAAAATAAATTAACCTTTTTATTCGATGGTGGTTGTCCACTGTGTTTGCGAGAAACAAATTTTCTAAAAAAAAGAGATATCTTAAATCAAATTGCATTTATAGATATTAATAGTAAGGATTATGATCAAAGTCTTTTTAGTGACATCTCATATTCAGAAGCTATGTCCAACCTGCATGGGATTATGGAAAATGGTGAAATTATTAGGGGACTAGATGTACTTGCATATTCTTATGAATTAGTTGGTTTAGGTTGGGTTTATTATCCCTTGAGGATTAAGCTTTTATCTCCATTATTGAGACTGGTTTACAGATATTGGGCAAAATATAGACTTCAAATTACAGGTAGATCAGATATTGAAAAACTTTGTACCTCACAATGTGAACAATAAATATGGAAAGTATCGATATAGACAGAATAATAGAAATGTGTTGGGAAGATAGAACACCCTTTGAAGCTATCGAGTATCAATTTGGTTTAAAAGAGGAAGATGCGATAAAAATTATGCGTCGAAATCTTAAACCTAAATCCTTCAAAGTGTGGAGAAAGAGAGTTTCGGGAAGAAATACAAAACATATGGCGCTTAAAGATTCAACTAGATTTAAATCTACTCACAAAAGAAAATTATAAATTTTGAAAAATCTTTCTACTAAAACTTGTCCTGTTTGCAATAGGCCCTTCGAGTGGCGTAAAAAATGGAAAAACTGTTGGGATGAAGTTATCTACTGTTCAAAAAGATGCAGTAATAGGAAGTCGCAAAGATGAAACAAGTATCAATTATTTTCCCGAATCAACTTTTTAGAGAAAGCCCAATCTTAAAAATAAATTGTGACATTTTGATTTTGGAAGACTCATTATTTTTTGGAAATGATAAATTTAATAAATTAATTAACCATAAAAACAAGTTAGTTTTTCATAGAGCATCTATGCTCGCTTATAAAAATTATTTAGAAATATCTGGCTTTAAAGTTTTATATATCGAAAACAAGAATAATGTTTCTACAGTCGACTACTTATCGGAATATATTAAAGATAAATATCAGAAAATAAATCTCATTGACCCTCATGATTTTTTAATAATGAAGAGGATTAATAATTTTGTTGAAAGTAATAATTTAGCTTTAGATGTAATACCCTCTCCTATGTTTATGAGCAGTGAAGATTTAAAAGATTTATTTGCATCAAATACAAAAAAACCTCTTATGGGGAGATTTTATGAGAACCAAAGAAAGAGCCAAAAGATTTTAGTTAATCATGATGATAAACCTCAAGGGGGGAAGTGGAGTTTCGATGAGATGAATAGAAAAAAATTACCCAAAAAAATAAGCATACCTGATACACCTAAATTACAAAAAAACAAATTTGTAGTTAATGCAGAAAGGTCATTAGCCAATTTTGATATTGAGTTTATTGGAGAAAGTAATAACTTTTTATATCCAACTAACTTTGATGAAGCAGATGAATGGTTAAATGATTTTTTTAAACATAGATTTTTCTTGTTTGGAGATTATGAAGATGCTATTTCTAAAAAAAATTCTTTTTTATGGCATAGTTTACTTTCTCCTCTTTTAAATAGTGGCTTACTAACGCCAAATGAAGTAGTAAATAAAGCATTACTTTATGCCAAAAATAATAATGTTCCAATCAACTCTTTAGAGGGTTTTATTCGTCAAATTATTGGATGGAGAGAATTTATTTGCCTTGTCTATAAGAAGTATGGAACAAAAATGCGAAATAGTAATTTTTGGAATTTTGAAGATAAGCCAATTCCAAAATCTTTTTATCAAGGGAATACAGGAATCGAACCAGTAGACGTTGTTATAAAAAATATTATTAAATTTGGTTATTGTCATCATATTGAGCGGCTAATGATTGTTGGCAACTTTATGCTTTTATGTAGAATTCACCCCAACCAAGTTTATAAATGGTTTATGGAAATGTTTATTGATTCCTATGATTGGGTTATGGTCCCAAATGTTTACGGAATGAGTCAGTTTAGTGATGGAGGGATCTTTTCAACAAAGCCATATATATCAAGCTCTAATTATGTAAAAAAAATGTCTGATTTTAAAAGTGGCCCATGGTGTGAAATATGGGATGGCTTATTTTGGAAATTTATTAAAGATAATGAAAGATTTTTTAGAAAGCAATATCGTTTAGCAATGTTAACGAGAAATCTCGATAAAATGACAGAGGAAAAATTAAATAATCACTTAAAAACGGCCGATAAATTTTTAAGAGATATTCAATAAATTAATAGTAATAAACTACAGTTGTCTTTGAAAAATTAAAAGAATATTATGTTATGAAGAAATATTAAGTACGGATGTTAGGTTAGGAAAAATTAGGTTTATCTAATGGAAATTGGAACACTTTTTTTAAAAAGTAATTCGACAGGTATTATCACTTTTTCTGAATTAGATTGGATAACTAACCAACAATCTAATTTTACAAGGTTGGAAGAATCCATAGCAATTAAATTAGGCAGAATGCTTGATGCAGGATCTATAAATATTGGTTGCCATTTGAAATCCTGATTAAGTTTTTATTTTACTAATGAAGTATCAAGAAGAAAAAAAAATATTTTTTCGGGAAAGAATCCATTCTTTAAATATCTTTCTTTTTTTAGGATTTAATCTGTCACTTATTTCTATCTTAGGTTTTATTTGGTTGAATACTACACTTGAAAAAGTAGTTTAAATTTTTGAATTTTTTGTATATTAAAGTTATCTGTAAAAATAAATTATATTGTGAGCATAGGTTATTTACAAAGAAAGGCAGCTTGGGAAATTTTATTAAAAGTTAGTTCTGGTGATTTTTCTGATCATGCTCTTGAAAAGGTTTTAAAAAATTATCAATTTAACCCTCTTGATATAGCTTTTATTACGGAATTATCTTTTGGATGCATAAGGTATAGAAAATTTCTTGATCTTTGGACGGATCATACATCAAAAATTACTCATAAAAAGCAACCTCCAAAGTTAAGATGGCTTCTACATATAGGTTTATATCAACTATTGAAAATGGATAAAATTCCATTTCCTGCTGCTATTTCTACCACTGTAGAAGTAGCTAAAAAAACAGATTTAAATGGTTTAGCGGGAACTGTGAATGCGATATTGAGAAATGCATCAAGAAAATTAGAACAAAAAATTTTTCCGGAATTATCTTCTGATAGAAAAGAACGAATTTCATATCTTGAATCATTTCCATTATGGCTTGTGAAGGATCTTTATAAATGGGTCGGCAATAGAGAGGGTGAAAATATCATTAAGGCATTTAATAAAAAACCATCAATTGATTTGAGAATTAACCAATTAAAAACTAATTTAGATAACTTTTTGAAAGTACTTCATGAAAATAAAATTGATGCTGAAATTATTAAAGAATTACATAATGGAATTACTTTAAAATCTAATCCAAGATCTATAAAAAATTTACCTGGATATAGTGATGGACTTTGGACAATTCAAGATAGATCTTCTCAGTGGATAGCACCTCTCTTAAATCCAAAAGAAGGTGAAAAAATTTTAGATGCTTGTGCAGCTCCAGGAAGTAAGTCTACCCACCTAGCAGAATTAACAAATGATAATGCTGAAATCATTGCCGTAGATAGATCAGCAAAAAGATTGAAATTACTGCAATCAAATTTAGAAAGGTTAAATTTGAAATCTGTTAATACTCTCAAGGCTGATGCTACGAGTTTGATTGAATTAAATCCAAATTTTATATCTTATTTTGATAAGATCTTATTAGATGCTCCATGTTCAGGCATTGGAACTCTTTCAAGGAATCCAGATTCTAGATGGTCTTTAAGTAAAGAAAAAATAAAATCTTTAACTTTATTACAGGAAAAACTTTTGGAGAGTATTTTTCCTCTTTTGAAAAAAGATGGCACTTTAGTTTATTCAACTTGTACTATTTGTCCCGATGAAAATAATCTATTAATTGAGAGATTTATTGAAAAAAACAAAGTTTTAAAATTGGTTAGCCAAAAGACAATTTTACCTAGCTTAAATTATCCAGGTGATGGATTTTATTCTGCAATAATTTCTTATAAATCTTAAAAATATAATTTATTTTTTAGTTGGAATTTTAAAAATTTCAGATATAAACTTTTTCCATAAATAAGCTGCATTTCCACTAGATAATTCAGATTCTTTGTTGTCGTCGTAACCTATCCAGATCCCTGTCGTAAGGTTATCAATGGAACCAATAAACCAGAGATCTTTATTCCCATCAGATGTCCCTGTTTTTCCATAAATTTTCTTTCCTTTTATGGAGGCTGCTTTTGAAGTGCCTTCTTTTACAGATTTTTCAAGAAGTTTATTTATTTTCTGATTTACATTTAAATTTAATATTTTCTTGGAAATAGATTTGTTTTCCCAAATAGGTTGTTTTTTAAATGATTCTATTTTTTCTATGATTTCAGGGCTTTGAATCTGCCCATTATTGTTTATTGCAGAATATGCATTTGTGATGTTTAAAAGATTATCTCCGTAGGAGCCAATAGCTAATGATGGGAATTCCTCAAACTCTTGCTCATATCCTAGTCCAAATGAATTCGCTAAATTAATAATATTTTTTAAGCCGATTTTTTTTGTTATTGATATTGGAACGATATTTGATGAACTTTTAAATGATTCAATCAAAGATATTGAACCTCTATAGTCTTCTGAAAAATTTTTTGGGCAATAACTTTCCCAGCATATTGGTAAGTCTTCAAATTTATCACTTAATTTTATGCCTTCTATTAATGCAGCAGCATAAGGAATTATTTTAAAAGTAGAACCTAAAGGTCTTACAGATGAAATCACTCTATTGTATTCATTAATTGATGGATTTTTGCTGGTTATCATTGTCCTGATTAGTCCTGTGTTTGATTCGATAGACAATAGTCCAAATTCAAGTTCTTTAGGCCCTGCATATCTTGATATTTTTTGACCTTTTTCTTGCCAATCTTTGTTGATAGAAGATTTAATTCTTAAAAACTTATAATCATTTTTACTTCCAATTTTTTTATCTGTTTCCTGAAGAATAAAGTTTATTAGTAATTTATCATCTAAAAAATTATCAGCTTTTTGATAATTTAATTTTATTTTTTCTTTAATAGCCTTATTCTTATTTGCAAGAGAAATATATCCATCAACATACATTGATTCAAGAACTTTATTTCTATTTTTAATAGCTAGTTCTAAATTTTGATAAGGAGAATAAATTGATGGAGCTGGAGCTAATCCTGTAATTAATGCGATCTCTGATAATGTCAATTCTTCTATAAATTTTCCAAAATAAACTTGGGCAGCCTCGTCTACACCGTATGCTCCTGATCCTAGATAAATATTATTTAAATATAATTTTAAAATTTGATTTTTGTTATATCTAAATTCAAGTATGAGTGATATAAATATTTCTTTGATTTTTCTTTGAAAACTTAAATCATTATTTAGAAAAAGTAATCTGGCAACTTGTTGTGTAATCGTACTTCCTCCCTCTTTAACATAACCACTTCTAATATTTTGAATAAGGGCACGAGAAATACTTTTTAAATCTATTCCACTATGTTTATAAAATCTTTTATCCTCAGAAGATATAAAAGAATGTTGAAGAAAAAATGGAATTTCATGATAACCATTATCTATTTCAAATTTGCGGCTTAATTTGCTTAGTATCTTATTATCAGAAGATGATATTACATAAGAATATTTGGTTTCCCGAAACTTTTTATTTTTAGATACGTCAAATTTTAACGTACTAAATATTAGACTAAAAAAATAAAAAGATATTCCAGAAAAAATTAATATTGGAATTATTAAAACAAAAGATTTGAATTTAATCTTTTGCACCTTAAGCAACTAAAAAACTATGTCCTATCGCTAAAGCTGTAACTAACATTCCAGTTATAAGAAATGGTTGGGCACTTGCTTGATATTTGACATCAAACTTTAGAGGATCTCTTAGTAACCACATATCTTGAAATGTAATTTGTGGAATTACCAATAAAACTAAAATTACAGAGGCTAAATGTTGACCAATAATGACTAATACCACAACCATTGCTAATTGAAAAATGTCAATCAGTCCTGCACTTATTCTACTTGCATTTTTAATTCCAAATACTACTGGTAGAGAATTTAAGCCTAGCTTTGAGTCTCCTTCAACACTTTTGAAATCATTAATAACTGCAATCCCAAGTCCTGAGAGGCTATAAGCAAGTGTTAGTATCGCCGTTACGATAGTTAATTTCCCAAACAAGGCTTGTCCTGCCCACCAAGGTAAAGCTATATAAGATGCTCCTAATGCATAATTTCCAAGCCAACCATTCTGTTTTAATTTGAGTGGTGGAGCAGAATATATATAACTAACAAAGGAACCTCCTAATGCCAAAAGTAAGACGGAGGGGAAGCTGTGCTTAGCATATAAATCTAATAGAAAAGCAACTATTAAACCCGCTATAAGTAATACCCAGATTTGTATTTTTACATCTTTAATCGAAATTTTGCCAGAAGGAATGGGTCTATTTGGTTCATTAATTGCATCAATTTCTTTATCAAAAAAATCATTTATGGTTTGGGTATAACCAGCCAGAAGTGGTCCACTCATCAACATACATGCTAATGAAGCTAGAACATTACTAAATGTCCATTCAAAATTCCCACTTGCAGCTGCTCCACAAATAACTCCCCATATCAAAGGGATCCACGTTATTGGTTTCATTAACTGTATACGGAGTTTCCATATACTTGATGTTTCAGAGGCACCCTTAATTCCTAATAGTTGTTTTGGATCATTCACTTTACTCTTTAACCTTTCTCAATTTCTTCTGGGAAAAACCAATTTTGCTCACCATTCTGAAATTTTGCGGTGATACCAATACTTCTGCCGTCTGTCATTTTATAGCCTGTTATTACGGCTTTAGGATTCGAGGATATTTGATCTATTAATTTAGCTGGTAGTCTATCTTTTACTTTGTTAATGTTAATTTTGATTTTACTACCGATTTTGGGTAATAATTTTGTTTCAGCCATAAGAGGTAAAATGGAAGCTATTATGCAAGATTAACAGCATTTGGACAATTTTTACTAAAATGGTAGCTCTTCGTTTAATTCCTTGTTTAGATGTCGCACATGGCAGAGTGGTTAAAGGTGTAAATTTTATTAACTTGAGAGACTCAGGCGATCCTGTTGAATTAGCTTGTAGATATTCTGATGAAGGGGCAGATGAATTAGTGTTTTTAGATATTAGAGCAAGTGTGGAAAATAGGAATACATTGGTTGAACTTGTTTCTAGGACAGCAAAATCAGTGAAAATCCCTTTTACAGTAGGTGGAGGCATAGATTCTGTTTCTTCTATTAATGATCTTTTAAGAGCAGGAGCGGATAAAGTGAGTTTGAATTCTTCAGCCGTAAGAAATCCCAATTTAATTTCTGAAAGTTCTAGAGAATTTGGTACTCAATGCATCGTTATAGCAATTGATGCTCGAAGAAAAGTTAACAAGGTTGATAAGTGGGAGGTATATGTAAAAGGAGGGCGAGAAAATACTGGCATAGATGTACTAAGTTGGGCAAAGAAAGTTGAGGAATTAGGCGCGGGGGAAATATTGCTTACTTCAATGGATGGTGATGGAACACAGAACGGATATGATTTGAACTTGACAGAATCTGTTTCAAACATTGTTGATATCCCAGTAATTGCATCTGGAGGGGCAGGCTCTCTAGAGGATATCTTTGATGTTTTCAAAGAAGGCAGGGCATCAGCAGCACTTTTAGCATCATTACTTCATGATAAGAAACTTACTTTAAAAGAAATAAAAACTTTCCTCCTAGAAAAAAAACTTCCAATTAGACCATATGAATAAAAAATTTAATTTAATCCCAAAAAGAAATAAGGTTAAAATTTAAAAATGAAATTTACAAAAACTATCGAAGTCAAAAATATATTTAATAAAATTTCTTATAAATATGACTTTTTAAATAATTTATTAAGTTTTGGGCTACACAAATTATGGAAAAGGAAATTAGTTAATCTATTGGAACCTTTAAATGGTGAAGATTGGGCTGATTTGTGCTGTGGAACTGGAGATTTAGCATTCTTAATTTCTGAGAAAGTTAGTCCAATGGGCTCAATTACTGGAATTGACAGTGCAGAAGATATCTTAAATATTGCTAAGAAAAAATCAGAATTAAAAAAAAATAAATTTATAAAGTGGGAAATTCAAGATGTATTAGAAATTAATGATTATTCAAAAAATTTTGATGGGATTTGCATGTCATATGGACTAAGAAACTTGAATAATGTTGAAGAAGGATTAAAAAAAGTTTTTTATCTTTTGAAGGATAAAGGAAGAGCAGGATTTTTAGATTTTAATCACTCAACAAAAAGTTCTTTATCTAATATTTTTCAGAAAATTTATTTGAGATTTATTGTAGTAACCATTTCGCAGCTTTTTAATTTAGGTCCAGAGTACGCATATATTGAAAAAAGTATTAGAAATTTTCCAAAGAAAAATGAGCTTATAAACATTGCTAAGGAAGTTGGATTTAAAAAAGCTCAATATAGGACTATTTTGGGCGGGCAAATGGGAATTCTAATTTTAACTAAATAAAGAATTTAGTTATTTATTTTTCTCCAACAAAAAGAACACTTTCCCCATCGCTTGATTTCGCCCTTAGGAGTAGGGGAATTACAGAGAGTACAAATGCACATATTATTTTGATGGATTCTGCTTGGATGCTTTGCCCAAACTATCTTTGCATTAGTAGCTTTGATATTTTTATTTTTAATTTCATAATTTTGTATTATTTTTATTTCATTCAAAGTTATTCCAATTTTCTCGATTCTCTCTTTTAATTTATGCTTGTTATAGATTAAAGCTTGGCGCCACTGTGGATGATTTACTGCAATAGTAAGTATTTTTTTTTCAATATTTAATGGTTTGCATTCTTGAAATAGTTCCAAACCGATTAGGTTCTTCCAGTTTTCGTTTATTTGAGAAAGTTTATCTAAATCTCCCCATGATTTTTTGAAATTATCAAGACAATTTTTTAATGGATGTGGATTCCTTCTATTCACTATTGGCAAATAATTTTTGTCCAATTTGTAAAATTTGCTTATTAAGACTAAAGTTAATCTAATCTTCAAAAAGATGCTCGTTGTTTTAATAAAGAATTTGTGAAAGTTATTGGATCTGCATCTAAGACAGTTTTTTACTTAAAAAAAATCCAGGGTCAATATCCAACATGGAGACTTCTTTACAAAATAAAATGTAAAAGTACCGAAAATGAGCTAACAAACTTGCTTGGATATTCTGAAATAAAGAAAAATCAGCCAGTAGCGATAATCGCAAGAGAACAGTTCTCAGGGGTTGGCCAAAACTCAAAAACTTGGGTTTCTCCAAAAGGCGGGATTTGGTTAAGTGCAGCTTACCCAATATTTTCAAAAGAATTTGCATGTCAAATATTTAATTTGTCTTTAGGTATTAAGTTATGTGAAATGCTTAGACAAGAGAATATAAATGTTTGTTTGAAATGGCCAAATGATATTTTTTTTGGTTCAAAAAAGTTGATTGGATTTTTACCAAGGGTGATAACAAGGGGCAAAGAAATTATCTATGTAAGAGTAGGACTTGGCATGAATCTTTTAAATTACACTCCATCGGAAGGTATTTCATTATCAAAAGTACTTCAAACCAAGAATATTAATCAACATTATTGGACAGCGAAAGTTCTTAAGGCTTTTTATGATTCAATTGAATCTAATAAGAAGAAAGAATATGTGATTAAATCTGCAAATAAGTTTCTTACTAAAAGTTTTTTACCTAGTGGTTATTGTCCTCATACATGGAAAATTAAAGATATTGATTCCAATGGGAATTTAAGAATTGAAAATGAAACTCAACTGAAGGTAATTAGAAGGTTTTGAATTTAATTAACTTTTAATTCAACTATTCTTCCATCCTTAAATTTGGCTATTTTTTTTGCGCGATTTGCAACTTCATCTTCATGGGTAACTAAAACTATAGTTATTCCAGATTCATGCAGCTTGTCAAAAAGATCTAATACATCTTCAGTGGTTTTTGAATCTAGTGCTCCAGTAGGTTCGTCTGCTAACAAAATTGCAGGGTTATTTATGATAGCCCTCGCAATAGCAACTCGTTGTTGTTGACCTCCGGATAATTGGTTTGGACGATTATTCATTCTTTCTGAAAGGCCTACTTTTTTTAAGGCATTCTTACCTCGCTCTAATCTTTGTTCAGGATCAATACCAGCATAAATCATCGGCAAAGTTACATTTTCAAGAGCAGTTGCGTCTGAAAGAAGATGAAATTGTTGAAAAACGAAGCCTAATTTTTGGTTACGTATTTCCGCGAGCTCATCATCAGATAAATTCTCAACAGGAATTCCATTTAATTTATAAATACCTTCTGATGGTCTATCTAGACATCCAATAATATTCATTGCTGTACTTTTGCCTGAGCCACTAGCTCCCATTACAGCTAAATAATCACCTTTATAAATTTCTAAGTTTATGCTGTCTAAGGCTTTAACAGTTAGATCTTCTTTCCCATATGTTTTAGATATATTTTCTAAACTCGCGACTTTCTTGGACATTTATTAAAGAATGCTTCTAGGAAATATTGTTTGCTGTAGCAATAATATCTTTTAAGAAAGGAGTTTCTGAAACTGCTGTATTAGCTAATTTAAAAAGAGGATTAGACAGGATTCCTCCAAGAGCAGTTACTGCGACACAAGTATAAAGTGCAATTCTCAAGGGAGGTAATCCTACAATTCCCCAATTAATTTCAGGATATGACTTGACTATTTCAGAAGCTTCCATTGGTTCTTTAACTACCATCATTTTTATTACTGAAATGTAGTAATAAATAGATATAACTGAAGTTACTAATCCAACTATAACTAATAGATATTGATGATTTGCCCAACCTGCAAAGAACAAGTATATCTTCCCAAAAAATCCTAACATTGGAGGTAAACCTCCAAGAGATAAAAGACAAAGGCTTAAGCCTAATGTAATGAGAGGATCTTTTTGGTAAAGTCCTGAGTAATCAAGAATTCTGTCAGAGCCAGTTCTTAGAGAGAAAAGTATTACACAAGAAAATGCACCCAAATTCATAAACAAATATGCAGCCAAATATAAAACAGCTGCTGATAAACCATCTTGTGTGCCAGATACTATTCCAATCATTACAAATCCGGCTTGTCCAATAGAACTGTAAGCTAGCATCCTTTTCATGGATGTTTGAGCTAGAGCTACAACATTTCCTAGAGCCATGCTTAATATGGCCAAAATGGTAAATAAAAGTTTCCATTCTTCGTCAAAAGAAGAGAAAGTTGTGCTTAATATTCTTATCGCAAATGCAAAGCCCGCTGTTTTTGAACCAACAGATAAAAAAGCTACGACAGGTGTAGGTGAACCCTCATATACATCAGGAGTCCATTGATGAAAGGGAACAGCAGCAATTTTAAATGCAACTGTTGATAAGACAAATACAAGCGCTAGTGAAGTAATGAAGGACGGCTTATTGATAATCTCTAAACCTATTGTTGCTAAGTTTGTTGAGCCACTTAATCCATAAAGAAAAGAGGATCCATACAAATAGACAGCAGCAGCAGCTGATCCAACAAGGAGGTATTTTAAGGCCGCTTCTGAACTTCTTGGATCTCTCTTGAGGTAACCAGAAAGTAAGTAACTTGCTACAGATAAAGTTTCCAGAGATATAAATACACTAATAAGGTCAGTAGATCCACACAAAAGCATTGCTCCAAGAGTGGCCGATAGAACTATCGCGGCAAACTCTCCAATTGGGCTACCACTTTGTTCTGTATACCGCCAACTTATAAGTAAAGATACTAAGGTTGATAAAGAAATTATTGCTCTAAATGCGATTGCTAAATTATCTGAATTAAAGGACCCAAGGAATGCGCTTTCTACCGGATTGCTCCATTGCAATGCCAAACTTACAATAGAGCTGCCAATTGATAAATAGCAAATTATTGGTGCCCATTTTGATGCAGTTTTTTCTCCAGCTAAATCTACAAGAAGTGTTCCAACAATACCTAATAAAATAAAAGCCTCTGGAATAATGGCTTGAGCATTTAGATTAATTGTAAAGATTTCGTTGGGCACTTTATTAAATTGGATTAAATTAGATGTTTGATTGTAAGAGTCTAAGAGTTAATCTTAACTTGATTATAATTTGTGGGTATGATTTTTGAAATTTTAAGAATAAATTACTTGAAAAAGCTTCAAATAATCATAATATGCCCTAACTGAACAAAAACACCAATTTTTGAAATAAACCTTGGATCACACACTTGTTATTGTTGAAAGTCCCACCAAAGCAAAAACCATAAGAAAGTTTTTGCCCTCTAATTTTGAAGTTCTCGCTTCAATGGGACACGTAAGAGATCTTCCAAAAGGAGCTGCTGAAATACCTGCTGCGGTTAAAAAGGAAAAATGGTCAAGGATAGGAGTTAATACAACAGAAGATTTTGAACCACTTTATATAGTTCCAAAAGATAAGAAAAAGGTTGTTAAAGAGTTAAAAGATGCATTGAAAGGTGCGACCCAGCTATTACTGGCAACTGATGAAGATAGAGAGGGAGAGAGTATTAGCTGGCATCTCCTACAAATACTTAAGCCTAAAATACCAACTAAAAGAATGGTTTTTCATGAAATTACGAAAAAGGCAATTAATAAAGCTTTAGACCAAACAAGAGAAATTGATATGGAACTTGTTCAGGCTCAAGAAACAAGAAGAATCTTGGACAGGCTTTTTGGATATGAATTATCTCCTTTACTTTGGAAGAAAGTAGCCCCCCGATTATCTGCTGGTCGTGTTCAATCAGTTTCTGTAAGACTTCTTGTTAGGAGAGAGAGAGAGAGAAGATCCTTTAAAAAAGCTAGTTACTGGGGGATTAAAGCTTCCCTAGTAAAAGATAATGTTACTTTCGAAACTAAATTATTTAGTTTAAATGGTCAAAGAATTTCTAATGGTTCCGATTTCGATGAACAGACTGGTAAATTAAAACAAGGAAATAAATCTCTAATTCTTGGAGAAGAAAAAGTAAGTGACCTATTGAAGATTTTTTCCTCTGGGGATTGGTTAGTCTCAAAAATCGAAAAAAAGCCATCTACTCGTAAGCCAGTTCCTCCATTTACAACTAGTACATTGCAACAAGAAGCAAACAGGAAGCTTCGTTTGTCTGCAAGAGAAACAATGAGATGTGCCCAAGGCCTATATGAGAGAGGTTTCATAACATATATGAGGACTGATTCGGTCCATCTTTCCGAACAAGCTACAAAAGCTGCTAGAGAATGTGTCAGCTCTATGTATGGAAAAGAATATTTATCTAAATCACCAAGACAATTTAATTCAACTGCAAGGAATGCTCAAGAAGCACACGAAGCAATTAGGCCTGCAGGTGAGGTATTTAAAACACCAAAGGAAACAACTTTAACTGGAAGAGACTTATCTCTTTACGATTTAATTTGGAAAAGAACTGTAGCTAGTCAAATGGCGGAAGCTAGGCTAACAATGATTAATGCTGAAATTAGTGTGGGGGATGGATTATTTAAATCGAGTGGGAAAAGTATTGATTTCCCAGGATTCTTCAGAGCTTATGTCGAGGGAAGTGATGACCCAAGTTCATCCCTTGAACAACAGGAAATTATTCTCCCCAACTTGACTGCCGGAATACGTCTTGAAGTTGCTAATAAGGAATCTACTTTTCATGAAACTAAACCGCCAGCAAGATATACAGAGGCTGCATTAGTTAAAGTTCTTGAAAAAGAAGGGATTGGAAGACCATCTACCTATGCAAGCATTATTGGGACAATTGTGGATAGAGGTTATGCAAATATATCTTCCAATACTTTGGCTCCAACGTTTACAGCTTTTGCTGTTACTGCACTATTAGAAGAACATTTCCCTGATTTGGTTGATACTACTTTTACTGCAAAAATGGAATCTTCATTGGATGAAATATCTTCAGGTAATCTTGAATGGCTTCCTTACCTTGAGACTTTCTATAAAGGTAAAAATGGTCTTGAGGTAAAAGTTCAGAAAACAGAGGGTGATATTGATGGCAAGGCTTATAGACAAGTTGATTTCGAAGACCTTCCTTGCGTAGTCAGAATAGGCTCTAATGGACCATGGCTTGAAGGTACAAAAATTGATGAATCTGGTAACGAAATTCAGGCTAAAGGTAATCTTCCAATGGATATTACTCCTGGAGATTTAGATATAAAGCAAGTTGATCAAATTTTAAGTGGCCCATCAGATCTTGGAACTGATCCAAAAACTGGGGAAAAAGTCTTTTTAAGATTTGGCCCTTATGGACCTTACGTACAGTTGGGAAATAATGATCAAGATAGAGCTAAACCAAGAAGAGCTTCATTACCCAAAGAGTTGAAAACTGATGATCTAACTCTAGATGAGGCTCTTGTACTATTAAGTTTGCCTAGATTGTTAGGAGCTCATCCTGAAGGAGGAGTTGTTGAGGCTGATAGAGGAAGATTTGGCCCGTATATCAAATGGATTAAAAATGAAAATGAATCTGAAAACAGATCCTTAAAGAAAGAGGATGATGTTTTTACCGTTGATATAGAACGAGCATTAGAAATTCTTGCGATGCCAAAAATGGGTAGAGGTGGTCAAGAGGTACTTAAAGACTTTGGAAAACCGAAAGAATTTAAAGAAAAAATTCAAATATTAAATGGAAGATATGGCGTCTATTTAAAATGTGGCAAAACTAATGTTTCGCTTGCCAAAGATACTGACATAGAAAAAATTACCATAGATGACGCAGTTTCTCTTTTAGAAGAAAAACTAAAAGATAAAAAAGGGGCAATTTTAAAAAAAACAAAGATTAGTAATAAAAAAACTACAAGGAAAAAGAAAGGTTAGAAAAAATATGATTTTAAAAAAAAAAGAATTTTTTTTATTAATTTTTTTAATTTTCTTGCAATCATGCTCTGGAGGTAGGATTGGAAATTTTCTTGAAAGTAGTTTTAATGATTTAGAAAAAACAAGCAAAAATAAAGATTTACAAAATAACTTATTAAATAAAAATGATATAAATTTAGAAAAAGAAAACAAAAAATTTGATGATAAAAAAAATAAAAAAATTAAGAAAGTAGAAAAGCCAAAAAATTTTCCAGAAAATAAAAACGATATAAATTTAGAAAAAGAAAACAAAAAATTTAATGATAAAAAAAATAAAAAAATTAAAAATCTTTCAAAAAAAAGAAAAATTGAGCTTCAATCTTACAAAATAATATTCATTTTAAAAGATGTAGATCCAAAAGATCCCACGGAAGAGTTAAGTTCCATATTGAGTAATTCTGAGGTAAATTTTGAAATAGAAAAGATTGAACGTATCTTAGATTCAAAAAATAAAAGTATGAATAAAAATTAATTAAAAATATTCAACAAAAAATGAAAATAACAACAAAAACTGAAGCATTAAATATTGTCGAGACCTCTTATTTAGCATCTCTTTCGTCTTTATTATGGGTTGCATTATATTATCTGCCAATTGGGGGAGCTTTATTAAGGTTGATCTTACCCCTGCCAATCATCTTGTTGCACTTGAGAAGAGGAACTAAAATTGCATTGGAAGGACTTTTAATACAATTTCTACTTTTATTAATAATTATGGGTCCTGTTAGAGGAACTTTATTTTTATTTCCTTATGGGATCTTGGCTTTTTGGTTAGGTTGGTGTTGGTTTAAAGAAAAGAGTTGGGAGCTTAGTTTAACTGGAGGAGTTGTTATTGGAACCCTTGGCTTCTTACTAAGAGTAATAGCATTATCTACGTTGGTTGGAGATAATCTTTGGGTGTTAATTACTAGAGCGAGTTACGGTCTAATAGAAAAGTTCATTGGATTATTTAATTTACCTTTATATCCCTCAATTTTGAGTATACAATTAGGTGCAATTTTATTAATAATTTTTCAAGAAATAGTTTATGTTTTAACTGTACATGTGGTTGCCTATTCTCTTTTTCCTAGATTTAAATTAACTATCCCAGATCCTCCAAGATTATTAAATGGCTTAGTTGATTTTAATAATTAAAAAAGTAAGAATGTACAGTAAAGAATTAGGGATAAATTTTTTTGGTAATGAAACCAATAAAAAAAGACAACTTAATAAGATAGAAATACTGAAAAAGAATATTAAAAATTTAAAAATATTTCTTATAATTGCTGGCACTAATACATCTCAAATCCCAGGAATTTCCGCAGCAGGTATTAATGCAAAATCAAGGAGAAAAACTGCGCTGGCAGATGCCGAATTTTTGCTTGAGGGTGCTTCAAAAGATCATAAATATAAATTGCCTCTTCTCAATGCAGGAGTAACTCCGGCCCTAATCAGTCATGTTTGTTCAAAGCTTATAAATATTTATCCAGTTATTGTTCCTCTCGGAATAGGAACAAAACCTTATTTTAATCATTTGGTTGTAGAAGATAGAAATTTGGGCCCATCAAATTGTCTTACTACTGGTAAATCGATGACTAAAGAGAGAGTTTTAAATCTCTATGAAAAAGGTCTTGCGATAGGAAAATCCTTAAAACAACCAGTTTTAATTTCTGAATCTGTACCGGGGGGCACCACAACTGCTCAGGCAGTAATGGAAGCTTTTGGTTTGCAGGTATCTAATTTAGTTGGGAGTAGTTTGTTTAAAGCTCCAAGAGAACTAAGAAGACAAGTAGTTAAAAGAGGACTTTTCAATGCAAATTTCAAGGCTGATTTCGACTCTTTTGATGTTGTCGCGGCGGTAGGTGATCCTTTCCAAGCTTTCTCAATGGGT
Organism: Prochlorococcus marinus XMU1412; assembly: GCF_017696315.1. Classification (NCBI taxonomy): domain Bacteria; kingdom Bacillati; phylum Cyanobacteriota; class Cyanophyceae; order Synechococcales; family Prochlorococcaceae; genus Prochlorococcus; species Prochlorococcus marinus. Next base: position 419,366 of record NZ_JAAORJ010000001.1, read on the forward strand.
CTATTAATTGGTGCCAGGTTAGCAAAACAACCTGTAATATTGTCTGGAGGAAGTCAGATGTTAGCGGTAATTTTGCTTGTATTAGAATTTTTAGATGAAAAAAATAAAGATGAATTTATTGAAGATGTTTTTATTGCGACAACTGGGTGGCTTGTGAAAGATAATTCTCTAAATGATTTAGTAAATCTAATTAATGAAAAATATGATGTAAAATTACTAGGTTTAGCCAGTCCTTTAAATTTCAAATCTTCAAAATACAAAGAATTGAGAGATTATGAATTAGGTCATGTAAAAGAAGGTGTAGGTGCTGGTGGAATTTCATTGCTTGCTTTCTTAGATGGATTTAAAAATGAAGAAATAGTTTCATTGTGTCAACTAAATCTGGAAATGATGAAGGGTCTAGGTCAAATTTCTTTAGATAAGGATTGCTGAATGTTTTCAAAATTTGCAACTAGAAGAGAATTTTTAAATTGCGGTACGCTTTCGCTTTTATTTTTCTTAAACTCTTGCAGTAATCTACCTAATAAAGTAAAAATTGCATTACAAAATTCTTTTTATCCAGAATCTTTTAAAGACACGATTCCAAAAGATTGGAAGCAGGAAAAAATTAATTTTGAAAATGTTCGGCTACAAAAAAATAGAAACACAATTTTTAATTCTGACTTTACTTTAATAAATGATGGATGGATTTCTAGTATAGATTTTTCAGAATTTGAAAAAGTTAATGAATATGCACTTTTCGAAAATTTAGATAAGAGATCGATAGATTTTTTGGGAAGTTTTAATCAAAATCAGAGGAGTAAATTATTTCCTATTGGCGTAGTACCCTATACAATTATCATTAAAAATAATAAAAAATTAATAAATTCAGCCAAAACATCTTGGGATTTTCTTCTTTCTAAAGAATTAACTGGGAAAATTATTTTTCCACAAAGTCCCAGAATAATATTGTCAATTGCTCAAAAAATTAATTCATTTAATTCTTTAAAAAAACTTAAAAGCCAAGCGATGTTATTTGATGATAAAAATATGCTCAATTGGTTGATTAATTCTGATGCTATTGTCGCAATAGTTCCTTATAGTCTTTGTTCAAAATATTTAAAAATAGATCCAAGGCTTTCTTTAGTTTTCCCAAGCCAAGGCGTACCTTTGATGTGGCATTTTCTACTTAGTCGATCAAATTTAAATAATGCAATATTAATTAAATGGATTAAATCTTTAGAAAATAAATCAATAGTAGATAAATTAGTAAGCCAGGGTTGGTATCTTCCATTCAATAGTGATTATTTACAAAGTAAATATAAATCTGAAATGCTACCCATCTCAGGACCTTCTGAGAAATGTTGGGAAAATAGTTGGTCTTTTCCTCTCTTAACAAATGAACAAAAAATTAATCTTAAAAATATCTGGAATGAGTCCTTATCCCCATAATCTTTTTGAAGGATTTTCAATTAATAAGTTATGAGTTTCCTTTAATAAATTTGGTATATCTAATTTACTAGGACATTTAGGAACACATTCATTACATTCTTGACAAAATGAGGAATTTTTTTCTTCCCACCAGTGGCCAGCTTTTCCAATTAAATTGTATCTTTCTTTGGAAAATTCTAATTGGCCATAACCAATAGATATATTTCTTAAACGAAGTATTTCTGGAATAGGCACTTCATTTGGACATGGAAGACAAGATCTACATTGTTCACATTTGGTTGAGTTTAATCTTTCATTAGAAACTTCCTCAATTTTGTTCAGGGCACTTTTTTCAAGTTTTGTAAGATTCTCGAATGAGTTTCTAAGTTTATGCGCAAATTCAAAATCTTTTTTGTTTGAAGCCCCCAAGGATAAAGTTGTAATGCCTTTTGCCAGCAGAAATCGATACGCTAATTCTAATGGATGAAAAGGCTTGGAAGCCTCTATCAAAATATCACTTGGAGAATACAATCTACCGCCTTTATCAGCAGGTGATATTGCTAAAACTCCCATACCTTTTTTTATAGCTTCCTCTGCTAAAGCAATCTTAGATTGATCTAAATAATGTAAATGAAGACTACAAAAAGTAAAAACTTCAGAGTTAATTGCATCTTTAATTAGTGAATAACTTCCGTGAGAACTAAAACCAACTTGATCAACTAGCTCCTTCTCAAGTATCCAAGATATGAATTTTTTACCCTCTCCAACAAGAACCCAATCTAGATGTTGTTTTAAGTTGAGTCCGTGAATTGCAAGATTATTAATTTTCTCGCGATTTAAATTTTTAAGAGACTTTTTAAAATTATTTTTTAAAAAGTCAAAATCACCCTTTGGTAAAACTTTGGAAGTAATCACCCAATTTTTTTCTTTTATATTCTCTTCTATTGCTAATTTTTTTATTGAATTTCCAATAAGTGATTCAGCATCACCATAAGAAGGTGCTGTTTCTATGTGGTTAATTCCTACATAATATGCATTTTTTATTATGCTATACATTTTTTCGAGACTTTCAGTTGCTCGCATTGTTCCTAAAGTGAATAAGCTCACTTTGGCCCCTCTACCAAATGATCTTTTTTGTGAATTAATAATCATCTAAATATGATCAATTTCTTTTTATTTACTCTTTAATTTATTTATAGTTGAAAATCATTTAAAGTAAATTAAAGTAAATACAAAATTTTGCAAAATATTTTTCTTAAATCTATGTTTACAGGAATAATTCAATCAGTTGGAAAACTAAGACAAGAAAAAAATATATTAGAAATTGAAATTCTAGATAATTTATTTGATATGGCAATCGGTGACAGCATAGCTGTTGATGGAATTTGTTTAACAGTTAAAGAGATTTTTCAAAATAAATTTACTGTTGATGTTAGTGAGGAGACATTAAAAAAAACAACTTTAGGAGTAAAGTCGAACTTGAATCAAATTGTTAATTTGGAGCCCGCTCTTAGGGTGTCTGACCGTCTAGGAGGGCATATAGTCAGCGGACATGTAGATGGCCTTGGAACAGTTGAGAACATAGAAAAATTAGAGAAATCTTGGCTCTTATCAATAAAGTGGAAAAATAATAATTTTTCAAAATATGTTGTTAATAAAGGGAGTATTTGTGTAAATGGTATAAGTCTTACGATTGCAAAATATGAGCAGGAAGGAGAAATATTTACTATTGCGATAATTCCTCATACTTGGCATAACACAAATCTGAATAAATTAAATATCGGTGACAGCGTAAACCTTGAGGCAGATGCACTAATTAAATATGTTGAGAAATTACTTTTATTTAATAAAAATAGTAATCAAGATTTATCTTCAAATAATATTTCTTCCGAGTGGCTTAAAGAAAACGGTTGGTAAAATATATTTCTTAATTTAATGGAATCAGATAAATTGTTTTTGATTCTTTTTTAAGATCTATTTTAAATTCCTGACCAGGTTCTAGACCTAATTTTTTGGTGTAGGCATGACCAATTAATAGGTTCCCATTGCCATGAACTTTAGTTCTGAACTCTGTCTGCCTGCCTCTTGAAGCTCTATTACCATTTTTCCCCTGACGACCATTTCCTATTTTGTAACCCTTAGCTTCAATAAGTGCCCTATAAAAACTTTTTCTTAAGATTCTTCCACTAGGACCTACGTACCCACAACCTCTTGCTATCTCATCTTCAGATTTTTTACTTAATAATTTTGCTTTTTCAAGAAGTTCTTGTCCTTCTAGCATTATCTGACAAATTTCTAATTATATATTCTTACTAAAAAGGAGAACTGTGGCAATATAAATTAATAAAAAATATATTTAATTTTTAAAATTTAGTTTTTTATAAAAGATACAAAATAATAAATAAAATAACCCATATTCCATCTACAAAATGCCAGTACAACTCAACAGCTTCCAAAGGGAACATATTTTGACTAGTTAATCTTCCGCCCTTGATTCTAGATTGCCAAGTAATAATTAAAATCATTAAAGTGCCTAAAGTGACATGTAATCCATGAAAACCAGTAAGAGCATAAAAAGTACTTGCAAATAAATTATCGGTTAATCCAAAAGGTAAATGAAAATATTCAAATAATTGACATATTAAAAATATAATTCCAAGAAAAGCAGTAAAAAATAACCATTTTTGGGATTCAGAGTTTTTATCTTTTAAAAGTGCTTTGCCTGCTTTATGGAAAGTTGCACTACTAACAAGTAACAAAATTGTATTGAATGTAGGTATTGGTAGTTCTAATTCATAAATAGCACCATCAGGTAATGGATTTACTGCTTTATAAGTTAAATAGGCAGCAAAGAAACCAGCAAAAGTCATTCCGTCCGCAATTAGAAAAGTTATAAGACCAAACATTCTGAAGTCTTCATGTGTTTCGTTAACTTCAGAATTATTTTTTTGAATTTCTTTTGAGCTATCTAGAGTTGTCATATGTTTTTATTTTCGTTCAGAAATTTCTTTACCATAACCATAAGGTTCTTCAACTAATGGAGCTTCTCCTTCCCAATTTTCAACTGGAGGTGGAGAAGATGTTAACCATTCAGGTGTAAGAGCATTCCAAGGGTTATCTCCAGCATCTTTTCCATTTCTTACACTAAGGAATACATTAATTAAAAAAGGAATTGTACTTATAGCCATCAATAGAGCCCCAAGGCTACTAATTTGATTAACGAACTGGAATTGAGGATCATATTCTGCAACTCTTCTTGGCATTCCATTTAAACCAAGCCAATGTTGAGGAGCAAAGCACAAGTTAAATCCAATAAAGGTAATGGCAAAATGTAAAATTCCTAATTTTTCATTGAGCATTTTTCCAGTTACTTTTGGGAACCAATGATAAATTGAAGAGAAAATAATAAAAACAGTCCCTCCATAAACTATGTAATGAAAATGGGCTACAACGAAGTAGGTATCATGTACGTGAATATCGAAAGGTACCTGTGCCAAAGCAACTCCTGTAATACCTCCAAAAACGAAATTTATAATAAATCCACAAGAGAATAACATTGCACTATTGATGGAAATTTTACCTCCCCATAATGTTGCAACCCAATTAAAAAATTTTATACCTGTTGGAACAGCAATAAATGCTGTGGCAATTGTAAAGAACAATCTCATCCAAGGGGGCGTTCCACTTGTAAACATGTGATGCGCCCAAACAACTAAACCTAAAACTACTATCCCCATTATTGAAAAAACCATTGTTGTATATCCAAAAAGTGGTTTTCTAGCATGTACAGGAAGTATTTCACTAACTAAACCAAAAGCGGGAAGGACCATAATGTATACAGCTGGATGAGAATAAAACCAAAATAAATGCTGATAAACTACGACATTGCCACCTAAAACAGGATTGAAAAACCCCGTATTAGCGATGATATCGAAGCTAAGTAGAATTAAAGTGCCTGCTAAAACAGGAGTTGACAAAACAACTAATAGACTTGTTCCAAGCATTGCCCAACAATACATTGGCAATCGCATGAGTTTTAATCCTGGCCTTCTTAATTTGATAATGGTCGCTATAAAGTTTATTCCACCAAATATAGAACTGCCTCCAAGTAATAGAACGCTCATAATCCAAATAATTTGTCCAGATTGAGGCGTGGTTATGCTTAAAGGTGGATAAGCCGTCCATCCAGCCTGAGCAGCACCCTCAACAAAATAGCTTGCTACCAACATCAAACCTGAAGGAGGAATTAACCAAAAAGCTACGGCATTTAATCTTGGGAATGCCATATCTCTCGCGCCTACATAAAATGGAATTAAATAATTTCCAAAAGCACCGTTAACTACTGGCACTATCCAAAGGAATATCATTATTGTTCCGTGTAAAGTTAAAACTTGGTTATAAACATCTCTTGGCATGAAGTCAGACATTGGACTGGCTAGTTCAATTCTTATAGCGCTCGCTAAGGTTCCACCTATTAAATAGAAGAGAAAACCACAAACCAAGTATTGTATCCCAATTACTTTATGATCAAGGCTAAAACTAAAGTATCTAAGCCAGCCTTTAGGTTGAAGACTTTCATTATTAGTTTTTTGTGGATCAATTGATATTGTCATAAATTTACCTCTGGTTTTTTATTTTTGTTAAACCATTCGTTGTAATCAGATTCTTCTTCAACAATTATGGAGGCTCTCATTCCTCCATGATATGGGCCACATAATTCTGCGCAAATTATCGGATATTTTCCTACTTTTGTAGGAGTGAAATTTAGAATAGTCGGTTGTCCAGGAATAATATCTTGTTTAATTCTGAACTCTGGCACCCAAAAAGCATGAATGACATCTTTGGATTCCATTTTCATTGATACTTTTTGATCAACAGGAACGTGTAGTTCTCCTGATATGAAATTGCCCTTGGGATAATTAAATAGAAACGCAAATTGCATAGCTGAAACTTCAATCGATAAATTATTTATTGCTATTTCATTATCAGAAGTTTGACTTATTCCAGCCCATATTTTTTCAGTGTTAGAACTCATCATTTCGTGATTATGATTTAGTTCTTTCATCCCTCCCATACGATCGTAGATGTTGTAGCTATATAAACCTATTAATAAAACAATTATTGAAGGGATAATTGTCCATACAATTTCTAAGCTTAAATTCCCCTCTAAAGCTATACCATCGCCTATCTGATCATTTCTTTTCCTAAACTTAAATAGGCTATAAATAACTGCTATTGTCATTCCTATAAAAATAATTAATCCAATTATGAAAAGAATTTTAAAAAGTTCATCGTAAATTGGTGCATTAATACTTGCTTCAGCTGGGAGCAGGTTTACATTAAAACCAATCCAAAAAGATACAGAAAAAACGAGGGAAATAATTAGTATTAAATAAATGTTTTTATTTAACAATTGATCTCTAAAAATTTGTACTTATAACCTCAAGATATTCAATTTTTTTAATCCTGCATCCTTTGTTAAAAGAAAAACATTTAAATTCACAACTTCTTAAGATTTATGAAATAAAAGGCGTATTATTAATAACTTTTTAGAGTTAATTGTCAGGGAAAAAAGATTAAATTAGTAAATTATTTTTTAAATTAAAGATATTAATTTTTAATTAATGTTTGGTTTTTGAATCTAATTTATTATGCAAAATAATAGGTTTTATCCATTTGATTAATAACCAATTATATAAATCAAAATATCTGACAATTTTTAAAAGGTTGGGCAGTCATAGTGTACTCGCAATCATCGCACTAATCGTTATTGGAGGTGCTACGAGAGTCATGGAGGCGGGACTTGCCTGTCCAGATTGGCCATTGTGTTATGGATCTTTTTTGCCTTTTAATCATATGAACCTAAGAGTATTTCTAGAGTGGTTTCATCGTCTAGATGCTTTTTTGGTTGGAATATTAATTCTTTTTAAATTTGCCCTTTCAATTCTTTGGAAAAATGAAATTCCAAATTGGTTACCTAAAACTTATTCATTATTACTTTTTCTCGTTATTGTTCAAGGATCTTTTGGAGCATTAACAGTAATAAACCTTCTTGATTCATATATTGTTACTGGCCATCTTTTAATAGCTTTTCTACTTCTCATAACAACAATTTCAATAAATCAAAATTTAGAAAATGACGACATAGAAGAACCATCAATATGGTGGAGATTATTATTGTTTGTTCCTCTTTTACTTACTCTAATTCAATCTTTTATTGGAGTGAGGCTTTCATCAACCTGGTCAGCACATATTTGCTTATCTTTTAATAAACAATGTCTAATTCTAAATTCACATAAATTATTTGCTTTTCCAATTGCTTTTTCAATTCTATTTATTATTGCTACTGCAATTTATAAGAGAAGTTTGCTTAATGAAAATTGGAAATATCTCTCAGCACTTATTTTCCTCTTGTTTTCTCAAATTGCTTTGGGTGTTTTAAGCCTTAAAACAAATTTGAATGAACCTATTTTTATTATCGGTCATCAACTTAACGCCTCTTTGTTTATTGCGATATTAACAACATTAATTTTTAGAAATCCTTTTGCCAAAAAAGCTCTAACCCACTCCCTAAATTCTCAAATGGTTGGTATCAATTGATGAACAGTAGTAACATAGAAAACTTGAACTATAAATCTCCAGCTAGGGATGAAGTTGTACCTTCCAGAAAAAGATTAACTTTGCCCCCTTGGCTTGAAGTAGCAAAACCTAGATTAATCCCACTTTTATTGGCAACAACTTTGGGAGGAATGGCTTTAACAGAAGAATGGCCTTTGTCTTCACCGAAACTTATCTGTACTTTAGGAGGAGGCGCTTTGGCAGCAGCAGCAGCAGGAGCTCTTAATTGTTTGTGGGAAATGGAATTAGATAAGAGGATGACAAGAACTAGTAAAAGAGCCTTGCCAGCAGGAAAGTTGTCATCTGAGACTGTATTTTTAGCTGCCGTATCATGTACTTTGGCAGCTTCGATGCTTTTAGTAAGTGGTGTAAATTATTTGGCTGCGGGTTTAACCCTTCTTGGTTTATTTAGCTACGTAATTTTATATACAGTTATTTTGAAACCTCGTACAACAAAAAACATTGTTTTCGGAGGAGTTGCTGGTGCGATACCACCTTTAGTTGGCGCATCTGCTGCTACAGGGCATGTAGGACTTAGTGGTTGGTGGTTGTTTGGTTTAGTAATGTTATGGACCCCAGCTCATTTTTGGGCACTTGCAATTTTGTTGAAGGATGATTACTCATCTGTTGGTATTCCTATGCTTCCTTCTGTTAAAGGATCTGTTTTTACTGCTAAAGCGATTTCTCGTTACGGATGGGCAACAGTCTTAATGAGTATTATGGGAGTTTTTGCTTTACCTGAAGGGGGTCTCTTATACGGAATTATGCTATTGCCATTTAATGGAAGACTTTTGCAATTAATAAATGAATTAAAGAAGTCTCCTGATGATCTTTCAAGAGCAAAGTCTCTTTTTAGGTGGTCTATTCTCTATATGTTTGGTATTTGTCTTTTGTTATTAATTTCTAGAACCCAACTATCCGTAGAATTTGAGCAGCAATCTATGCAAATATTTTTATCTACACTATCACTGCTTAGTAATTAACTTAGATGTAAAATGTTTTTTAAGAAATAGTAAGTTTGATGAATTATATAAAAGTTAAAGGGCTCTCAAAATCTTATTCAGAAATCAAGGCTTTAAAAAATTTATCGATGGAAATTGAATCTGGAACATTATTCGGAATACTAGGTCCAAATGGTGCTGGCAAATCAACACTTATAAAAATACTAGCTACTTTAATAGAGCCTGATAGTGGAGAAGTTTTAATAAGTAATATTAATCTGATAAAAAATTCAAGGAAAATTAGAGAATTAATTGGTTATGTTGCCCAGGACATTGCACTTGATAAAATATTAACTGGACGAGAGCTTTTGGATTTTCAATCAGATTTATATCACATCAACAAAAACAAAAAATTTGAAAGGATTAATAAATTAATAGATCAATTAGAAATGAATGATTGGATTGATCGTAAGTGCGGGACTTATTCAGGGGGAATGAAAAGAAGAATAGATCTTGCAGCTGGACTTTTACATTTGCCCCAAGTATTAATATTGGATGAACCTACAGTTGGTTTAGATATTGAAAGTAGAAATATCATATGGCAACTTTTGAAAGATTTGAGAAATAATGGAATGACTATTATTTTAAGCAGTCACTATCTTGATGAAATAGATAAATTGGCAGACAAATTAGTGATAATTGATGATGGAAGGGTTATAGCACAGGGGACTCCTGCAGAACTGAAAAATAAATTAGGAGGAGATAGAGTAACTTTGAAAGTAAGAGAATTTAGTAATCAGGAAGAAGCAAAAAATATATGCCAAATTTTATCTGCAATAGATGGAATTAGTCAGATTATCATAAATGAAGCTCAAGGTTTCTCGATAAATTTTGTAGCAGATAAGGAAAAAGATTTACTTACGAAGCTCAAAGTGGAATTGGCATTCTCAAAGTTTGAAATTTTTTCTCTTACCCAAAGTCAGCCAAGCTTAGATGATGTATATCTTCAGGCAACTGGGAAAACATTATTGGATGCCGAAATTTCTATGGCAGGCAAAAGAGACTTTAAAAAAGAATCAAAGCAATCAATGCGATAAAAAACCCCTTCTTAACTAACTATAATGAAAATTAATTACTACTAATTATGGAATTACAACAATATAATTTATTTTTTTTATATCAAGAAACATTTGCCTTAACAAAAAGATTATTTATTCAATTAAAAAGAAGACCATCAACTCTTTTAGCTGGAATATTACAACCTATAATTTGGCTTTTTTTATTTGGGGCATTATTCTCTAAAGCACCTGAAGGTTTTTTGCCAGGAGTTGATTCTTATGGGAATTTTTTAGGAGCAGGACTTATTGTTTTTACTGCTTTTAGCGGAGCCCTAAATTCTGGTCTTCCTTTAATGTTTGATAGAGAGTTTGGATTTCTTAATAGATTACTTGTGGCTCCTTTAACCAGTAGATTATCCATAGTTTTATCTTCTTTTTTTTACATAACAATCCTTAGCTTTGTTCAGAGTATTGTAATAATGGTTGTTTCATACATTTTGGGTTATGGATGGCCCAACTTATATGGTTTAGGAATTGTTTTTACAACACTAATCCTATTAGTTCTTTTTGTGACATCAATAAGTTTATGTTTAGCTTTTGTTTTGCCCGGGCATATTGAATTAATAGCTCTTATATTTGTGATAAATTTACCTCTTCTTTTTGCAAGTACTGCTTTGGCTCCAATTTCTTTTATGCCAAATTGGCTTGGGTGGTTAGCTTCATTAAATCCATTAACTTTTGCGATTGAACCTATTAGGACTGCTTATACAGAAACTATGAATTTAGAATTAGTGGCTTTACATGCCCCATATGGTGATTTAACTTGTAAGAGTTGTATATCAATTTTATTTTCTTTAACAGTTTTTTCCTTGATCATTATAAGGCCTCTGTTAAATAGAAAGTTAAATTAATAAATTTATGCTTTTAAAAAATCATCTAATAGAAGTTTTTAAAAAAGCCTCTTCAGAAAATAATTTTTTGCTTAAAGAAAATGTTGTTCTTAAGTGGGTCCATAGATTTGGGATTGATTCTTTAAATGATTTATTAATCCATACTCCAGTAAAAAAGGAAAATCATGAAGAAGAAAATCAAGAACAAATAACTTTAATTGATGAAAATCATGAAGAAGAAAATCAAGAACAAATAACTTTAATTGATGAAAATCATGAAGAAGAAAATCAAGAACAAATTAGGCTTGAATCTTTTAAGACTTTAGAAAATTTAGAAGAAACAAATTGTGAACCAAATTACTTAAAAATTTCTAACAATAATCAAGTCTTTAATGCTAAACAAGATTCTAATCAAATAAATCAATATATTAAAACCCCAAAATTACCACTACCTAATATTAAAAATTTAAGAAAATGGATTAATAAAGATAAAAAAGCTAGTTAGCTATTTACATCATACCTGGCATACCCATGCCGCCCATTCCTGGCATACCCATGCCTCCCATTCCTGGCATACCCATGCCTCCCATTCCTGGCATACCCATGCCGCCCATTCCTGGCATACCCATACCTCCCATGCCACCCATTGGATCTCCACCTGGCCCTCCTGGGGCTGCGGCTTCAGGCTCTGGAATGTCAGCCATTGCAACTTCTGTTGTCAGGAGCATAGCTGCAATAGATACTGAATCTTGAAGAGCTAATCTTATTACTTTGGTTGGATCTAATATTCCTGAATCTTTTAAATCCTCATATTTTCCTGAATTAACATTGAAGCCTTTGTTAAGTCTTTTAATTTCAGCAACAACTACATCACCATTAAAACCAGCATTTTTTGCTATTTGTTTAGTAGGTTCCAAAAGGGCTTCTTTTACTATATTTATCCCTGTTCTTAAATCATCGGAAGATGTTTGACTTAAATTTAAAAGGTCATCTGATATTTCAATTAAAGTTTGTCCACCTCCAGAAACTACACCCTCTTCAATAGCAGCTTTCGTAGCATTAAGGGAATCTTCAATTCTTAACTTTTTGTACTTCATCTCTGTTTCTGTTGCAGCTCCAACTTTGATAAGTGCTACCCCTCCAGCTAGTTTTGCGATCCTTTCATTAATTTTGTCCTGATCATACTCTGAGTCTGTTATGTCAACTTCTCTCTTTAATTTTTCTACTCGCGCTTTAACCAAATCTTTAGTGTCTTCGAAGGCAACTATTGTAGTTTTTTCCTTCGTGATAGTTATTTTTTTTGCTTTGCCTAAATCTTTAATCGATACTTTATCAAGTGTCATCGATTTATCTTCACTAATTAACTTAGCTCCAGTAAGAATAGCAATATCTTCAAGGGCAGCTTTTCTTCTCTCGCCAAATAACGGAGCCCTTACAGAAGCTACGTTTAACACTCCACTATTCTTATTCAAAACCAAGGTGGTTAAAGCCTCTCCTTCAATATCTTCAGCAATTATTAGCAAAGGGGAGCCTGACTTCTGAATTTCTTCAAGTATTGGAACCAGATCAATTAAAGTTGAAATTTTTTGATCAGTTATTAATATTTTAGGATTTTCAAGTTCACAAACTTGTCTTTCTTGGTCTGTTACGAAATATGGAGAACTATAGCCTCTATCAAAAGACATTCCTTCAGTTATATCTAATTCTGTATCTAGTGATTGAGATTCTTCGACAGTTATTACGCCATCTGAAGTAACAATATCCATTGCCTTCGAAATTATAGATCCAATTTCTTCATCACCTCCAGCACTAACTGTTGCAACTTTTTGGATATCAGAACCACTTAATGAAATACTTTTGGAACTTAATTTTTCTAGAACAAAAGCCAGGCCTATCTCCATACCTTTTTTTAATTCCATAGGACTGGCACCAGAAGCAATATTTTTTAATCCCTCTTGAACCATCTTCTGAGTCAAAATGGTGGCTGTTGTGGTTCCATCTCCTGCACTCTCTTTCGTCTTGGATGCAACTTGTTCTATTAATTTCGCACCCAAATTAGAAATAGGGTTCTCAATCTCAATTTCTTTAGCAACTGTGGACCCATCTCTAACTATATCTGGTGAACCAAATTTTCTCTCTATTACAACGTTTTTTGCTTTTGGGCCAATAGTAACCTTTACCGCATTAGCTACGAAATTTACACCTTTTTCTAGCGCTTCTCTTGATTCATTAGAAAAACTTAATTGTTTAGCCATGTTTACTCAATCTTTAGTCTTATTCTAATCTCCCATAGAATCATTTTTAAGGGATATTTAATTAAGTGGGGAAAGCCGAATTTCTTTAAATGAGACATACACATTAACTCAAATAAGAGTATCTTTAAGTTATGGAAGAAACAAATAATCTTATTTTTACTCTTACCGCAATCCTGGCGATTGCTATGACACTGATATATTTTCCTTTAAGATTTTTCTTGACATTAACGGCTAGAAGTCGAAGACTTAAACTTTTACAAAAAATTAGAAGGTTAAGAGATGAATTGGGCCAGCCTTATGAAAGTACATAATTAAATACTCATACCTCCGTCAATACTGATTGTTTGCCCTGTAATATAACTCCCAGCATTACTAGAAACTAAGAATGACACTAAGTTTGCAATTTGAGTACAACTTCCTAATTTCCTTAAAGGGATAACTTTAAGTATCTCTTCAGTATTAAGTTTTCCAGTCATTTCTGTTTCTATAAAGCCAGGAGCTATTGCGTTTACGTTTATACCTCTTGAAGCAAATTCTTTAGCGCAAGATTTTGTGAATCCAATAACTCCAGCTTTGGCTGCAGAATAATTTGCTTGGCCGGGATTACCAATTATTCCAACAACAGATGAAATATTTACAATACTACCGCTTCTTTTTTTCATCATAAATTTTGAAGCATATTTTGTACAAAGAAAAACCCCTTTTAAGTTTGTATTTAATACATCATCCCATTGTTCCGATTTCATTCTCATCAATAGTCCATCTCTAGTAATACCTGCATTGTTAATAAGAATATCAATGGAGCCATTAATTTTTATGATTTCTCCAAAAGCTGAACTGACAGAATCCTCTCTTGATACATCAAATTTTAATTTATGAGCTTTACCTCCCGAATTTTTTATTGAATTTACAACTTCTTCAGCTTTTTCATCAGAAGAAGAGTAATTAATAAAAACTTCTGCTCCTAAGCGGCTTAGTTCCAAAGCAATTTCTTTACCAATTCCTCTGCTAGCTCCAGTGATTAAAGCAACTTTGCCTGATAATGAATCTGTATTGGACATTATGTAATTTTATAATTTTTAATCGTAGTACTATTTGTGTAAAGATATTGCTTTTATTTATAATTGTCTAGAAATTATTAAGACCTTCTATTGTGCACTTTTTAATACCAGCTGCAGGGAGCGGTAGCAGAATGAAAGCTGGAAAAAATAAATTACTTATTGATTTAGAGGGAGAGTCTTTGATTTTTTGGACACTTAAATCTGTATTTTCTGCAAGCTCAACAAATTGGGTTGGAATAATTGGGCAACCGAAAGATAAAAATTTATTATTAAATTCAGCAAAAGATTTTGCTCATAAAGTTCATTGGATTAATGGTGGTGACACTAGACAAGAGTCAGTTTTTAATGGTTTAAAAGCGCTACCAAAAGATGCTGAAAAAGTTTTAATACATGATGGTGCTAGATGTCTAATTAATCCTGAATTGATAGACCTTTGTGCCAAACAATTAGATGACAATGAAGCTGTAATTTTGGCTACTAAGGTAACTGACACAATAAAGATTGTTAATAATGAAGGTTTTATTAAAGAAACACCAGATAGAAATTATTTATGGGCAGCGCAAACTCCTCAGGGCTTTTTAGTAGATAGATTAAAAAAAGCTCATAAGATGGCAATTGATAATAATTGGAAAGTCACAGATGATGCCTCACTATTCGAAATGCTTAATTGGAAAGTGAAGATTGTTGAAGGAACTTATTCAAATATAAAAATCACATCCCCTATAGATTTGAAAATAGCAAAACTTTTTGTGAAGAACCCTTAGTTAAAAAGGTTTATGGATACTAAGAATGCCATCATAACCATTTAAAGTGGATTCGTATCCTAAAGGAATGCAAGCATTTCCCGATATGTGGCCTATTGGGAGGTCAAAAAGAATAGGAAAATCAAACTCTAGGAGTCTTTCAATAATGCAGTTTTTTAGTAAATCTTTCCATTCAAGGTCGCAGGAATCATTAGAAAAACTTCCGAATCCAATGCCAGCAATTTCAGTAAGTGTTTTAGTCATTCTGAGGTAAGTCAACATGCGATCAATTTTATAAATATCTTCATTAATATCTTCAAAAATTATTATTTTCCCTTTGCAATTTGGAAAGTGATTAGTACCAATTAAAAAAGTAGCAATAGTTAAGTTAGAAACGATAATTTCTCCTTTAGCTATCCCACCTCTTAAAGGGATTCCTCTTATATCTTCAACATATCCCTCAAAAAGTAAATTTCTTAATCTCTCAAGACTCCACTCCGGCTCTTTGAAAAGGCCATTAACCATGGGCCCATGAATAGAACCTGTAAATCCTTGAGAATATTTTGATAGTAATAAAGAACATGTATCTGAGAATCCAAGCATTAAACCATGCTGCCAAGAAGGTTCTTTTTCTAATAGTCTTGCTGAACCCCAGCCTCCTTTTGCAAAAATGATTAGCTTACTATTTAGTGCTTTTTCCAGTTCTTCAAATCTAGTTAGATCATCACCTGCAAAATAACCAAATTTTTTTGATAGAGAATTATTTTCATTAATTTCCAAGCCCCAGTTTTTTAAGATTTCTATGCCTTTTTGAAAATTTTCGTTTTCATCAATAAAGGAGCCTGGAGCTAAAATATCTATAAGATCACCTTTTTTTAATCTAAAAACCATCTTTAGAATTTATGAGGCAATGATAATTCCTAATAAAAGAACTCCTCCATAAATTGATTGATTTTTGAAGTGATTACCTATATTTTTCATTGTTTGCTTTTTCTCAGGAAATACTTTTAGTATATCTCTCTGCATTAAGATTGACGTTGTAAGCCAAATTGGCCAAAAAATAAAATCCATTTGATTAATAAATCCGCATAATGCGAGAAAACTAGAAGTTAAAAAATAACAAATTTGAATAGTTACTCTAGTATTGCTGCGGAGGTTAACAGCGGAGCTATTTATTCCAATTTTGATATCATATTTTTTATCTGCTAGAGCATAAATCGTGTCAAAGCCAAAAGTCCAAAAAATGGTAGCTAGCCAGCAAAACAACAAAACAATACTATTTAAATTGCCTTCATTTGCGGCCCAGGGAATTAAGACAGCAAAACCCCAGCATATGGATAAGATTAATTGGGGATATTTAAACCATCTTTTGGCAGAAGGATAAATTAAAATGATAGGTAAAGCTAAAAAAGCAAGTGAAATGGAAAGTATTCTTCCAGGTTGAGGTAGTGACAAAGTTAAAAAGAAGCTACATAAAATTAAAAAGATAAGAATTGAATAAGCCGTTTTAAGACCGATTTTATTTGCAGCTAGAGGTCTATCTTTTGTTCTAAAAACTCTTTGATCAATTTTTTTGTCCCAAATATCATTAACCACGCAGCCTAATCCACTTACTAGTAGTCCTCCCAGAATTATTCTTAGCAACATTAAAAATGTTGGATTAGCATCTGGGGTTAAATATAAACTCCATCCAGCAGGAATAAGTAAGATAATTCGTCCAGTCGGTTTATTCCACCTTAATAATTCAAAAAAAGTACTTAATTTAATTTGTCGGTTTTTATTTGGCATATGACCTATTGTATATTTCATAACTTTAAATAATTTTACTAGGATTAAATGATTTCTATTATTTAATAATCAATCTTGGGTATATTTATAAATGGATTAAAGATATTTGCATCTTATAAAAAGAAATGATAGATAAACAAGAATTAAGATATTTTCAAGAAAAGCAAATTTTCGTAGCTTCTATAGATATTGGAACTAACTCTACACATCTCTTGGTAGCAGAAATTAATCTAGAATTAAAATCATTTTCAATAAAATTCACTGATAAATCAACCACTCGTCTTGGAGAAAGAGATGAGGAGGGTAATCTTACTGAAGAATCAATCCAAAGAGCATTAGTTACTCTTAAGCGATTTAAGGAATATTGCAAAAGTAATGGAGTAAAACAAATAGTAACAGCAGCAACAAGTGCAGTTAGGGAAGCTCCAAACGGTCAAGATTTTATTAGAAGAGTTCTTGATGAAACTGGTATTCAAATAGAAATGATAAGTGGTTCTGAGGAAGCCAGATTAATTTACCTTGGCGTTCTTTCTGGTATGTCTTTTGAAGATCAGTCTTTTGTAATCATAGATATTGGAGGAGGATCTACAGAATTAATACTTGCAGATAAAAAAGATTCTATAGCTCTTACCAGTTCGAGAATTGGTGCTGTAAGACTTAAAAACGATTTTTTAAATAAAGAGTCTATAACTTCAGAAAGATCGAGTTTTTTAACAACTTTTATTAAAGGATCTTTAGAACCATCTGTTCGAAAAATAAAGAGTAGATCTAAGGGAGATAAGCCTTTATCTATGATTGCAACCAGTGGCACTGCAACCTCATTAGGAAATTTGATCGCAGATGATTTAGGAGAATCTAAACAAAAGTTGCATGGTTATAAATTTAAAAGGGAAAATTTACAAAATGTATTGGAAAAACTAATTAAATTGCCAGTTTCGGAAATCAAGAAAATACCTTCATTAAGTGAGAGAAGAGCAGAAATAATTATTCCAGGAGCATTGATATTAAACACCGCAATGGAGATGTTGAACTTTAATGAATTAATAGTAAGTGAGAGGGCGCTAAGAGAGGGTTTGGTTGTAGATTGGATGCTTCGTAAAGGGATAATTAAAAATGAGTTAAATATTCAAAGCAATATTAGAAAAACAACCATAGTCCATCAGGCCAGAAAGTTTGGAGTAGATAATACGAGAGCTGAGAAAGTTAATGATATTGCCTTTCAAATCTATAATCAGACTAAAAATATCTTTCATAGCGATAATGACCCTAAAGCAAAAGAGCTTCTTTGGGCAGCTTCTAATCTTTATAATTGTGGGAAATACGTGAATGTTGGTTCATATCATAAACACTCTTGGTACTTAATAAAAAATTGTGAGTTGTTGGGATATTCTGAAGCAGAAACAAATATTATTGCTTCAATTGCTAGGTACCATAGAAAGACTTTACCCAAGAAAAGACATGAGTCTTGGCAAAATTTAGTATCCAAAGAAGATAAAAAATTAGTTCTTGAAATGTCATTAATCCTGAGACTAGCAGCATCTCTTGATCAAAGACCTGACAAGGTGATCTCCTCAGTTCAAATAAAATTGCAGGAAAATATTCTTACATTTGAACTTTTACCTTTAAATAAAAACCATGATCTTCTTCTTGAAAAATGGAACTTAGGATTATGCCGAAATGTAATTAAAGAACTAAAGAATTTGGATTTAAAAGTTATTTAGTTTTTTTAAAAAGTTCTTGTTTTGGAGTTTGATTCTGAGAAGAGTCTGAAAATAAATTGAAAATCAAGGACGAGGCGATTAGTCCGAGAAAACCTGAAATTAAAATGAATATTAGGAATCCTAGTGGATTAAAATTCTTAGATTGCCTATATTTGTAATTTTTTTTGGAAACTTCTTCAACTATTTCTTCAATTTTCACTTCTTTCCTCTCTGTCTTGAACTCATCCATTAAAAATTCTGTATCAAGTTTGAGCTTCTGTGAAATGCGTCTAATCATTGCTTTGACAAATACTTTTTCAGGTAGTTTTTCTTCATTACCTTCTTCTATGGCTTCAAGTTGATGAGCTCCTATTTTTAAATCAGAAGCCAAATCTTCAATGGATTGATTTTTACTTAACCTAGCCTCTTTAATGAAATTTCCGATTCTCTTTAAAGAGGAATCTCCTCCTTTATTGTTGATTCCCGAAACAGATTTTATTTCTTTCAAAACAAGTAAATTTTTACTAATTATAGTAATTAATATTTTTCTAACAACTTAAAGATTATTTATTCCTAAAGAGATGTCTATAAGATGGATTATAAAGATTAGATCTTTTTTGAGAATTACTAATTGCTGGGCTAATTATGTAAATGGTTGTTCTAATTAGTCTTTTCTCAATAGAAAATTTTTCCATATCTTTTAATTCTATTATTGATGTCCAACCATCATCCCAAGACACTCTGAATCCAACAATCACTTTAGTCTCTGGAGGGTAGAACTCTAGTAGAGTTTCTTGAGATCTTTTCACATGCCTAGCACTAAGATAAAGACATATAGAGGAATTGTGTTTCGCAAGATCTTTCAGAGATTCTTTTTCGGGCATCCCTGTTCGTCCTCCTGCTCTAGTTAAAATTATTGTTTGCGTTACGTCAGGGATGGTTAACTCGGCTTCATGATATGCTGCAGCAACTTGAAAAGCACTTACTCCAGGAACAACCTCAGTTTCAATTTTTTCGTTTTTTAAAATTTCGATTTGCTCTCTAATTGCTCCAAAAAGGCAAGGGTCTCCATCATGCAACCTGATAACAGTTTTCCCTGCCTGAAATTTTTCTATCATAATTGAGGTGATTTGCTCTAAGTTGAGCGAACTCGTTTTTATTTTTTCAGAACCTTCTTTAGCTAAATCTAAAATCTTTTCAGGAATTAGAGAATCAGTCCAAATAATGACATCTGCAATTTTTATCTTCTTTAATGCTTTTAAAGTTAATAATTCTGGATCGCCTGGACCAACACCAATAAAAGTTATTTTTTTATCCATTCTTTCTATTTTTCCCACTATATGTTCTCAATCTTAAAAAAAATATTCCAATTAATCCAGAAGAAAATAGAAAAATACTTATAAATTGAGCCATTCTTATACCGCCATCACAGAAAGGTGGAAGTCCACCAATGCATAGTGGGTCAGTTCTTAAACCTTCAATCCAGAATCTTCCAAAGCTATAACTTATTAAATAAAGACAGCTGATAAAGCCAGGCCTGAAAAAATCTGTTTTATTTTGTTTATTAAAGGTAATAATAAGGACGATGAAAATTAAAAGATTCCATAATGACTCGTAGAGAAATGTAGGATGAAAAAATTCATAATTAAGAAATTCTAAAGGCCTATTTTGGATAGGTATAAATAATTTCCAAGGCAAATTTGTGGGAACTCCAAAGGCTTCATTATTGAAAAAATTTCCCCACCTTCCTATTGATTGTCCCAGAATAATCGAGGGTATTAATATATCTATAAAAGTTTTTAAATTAATTTTTTTCGACTTACAGAAATAGATAATAGATATTAATCCTCCAATTAGACCACCATGGATTGCGATGCCTCCTTGCCAAACTGCAAGAAAAGAAGGTATTTGAATGATGTTATTGAATAGTTCAACAGAAGTAAAAAAGTTCTCTCCGCTATATTGCCTCCATTCAAAAATTACGTAATAAGCCCTAGCTCCAATTATTGAAGATATTATTAATGATGGAAGTATTTCACTAATGTAATCTGGGTTGATATTTCTTGCCTTTGCTAGTTTTTTAGAGACAAATAGGCCTATCAAAACTGAAACCGAAATAAGTAGTCCATACCATCTAATATTTATAAATCCTAAATTGAAAAAAGTTTCTCCTGGAGATTGTATAAAAGCTTGAGGTATAAGCATTTAAAGAAAGTTAGATACCCTCTGCTGCCTGCACTTTTTCTACTTGTTTTTTCTTTAATACTAAAAGTATTTGTGTTAAGCCTACACCAATGAAAAATGCAATCAATCCAATTACTCTATAAGGGCTTTGAAGTACAACCTCGGCATCTAATTGCCCAAAGCCACCAACGTTGGGATCATTAGTAAGAGGGTCACCTGCATTAATTTTGTCTTGTGCTTTTACGATAAGTTGAGGACCAACAGGTACTGCTTCAGAAGTTATCTCACCATTATCATTTTCTATATTGACCTTATAGCTACCATCTTCAATTGTTTCTATTGAATTTATTGTTCCTGAGGTGGAAGAAGTGAAAACTACATTATTGCTTTTGTCTCCAGTTGGGTATACCTGACCTCTACCTCTATTGCCTCCAATATGTAACGAGTATTTCCCATAGTGATATTCTTTATTAGTGGATGGATTAGGGGAAAGTACAGGGAAAACGATTTCTTTATTCGTATCGCCAGGTAGAGGTCCAACAATGATGATATTATCTTTCTCTTCACTGTAATTAGTGAAATAGACCCCCTCGGTCTCCTCTTTGATTTCTTCCGTCCATCTTTCTTGTGGAGCAAGTTTAAAGCCATCAGGCAGCATTACAACAGCACCAACTTGTAATGGGACTTCAGAACCATCAGCCCCGATCTCTTTTAAGTCATTTTTGTAGGGTATTTTGACTACTGCTTTGAAAACACTGTCTGCTCCAACAGATTGTGGAACCTCTGCAATTGTAGGCATCTGAGCTAGATGACAATTTGCGCAGACTATCTTACCTGTGGCTTCTCTTGGGGATTCGTAGTTTTGCTGAGCCCAAAATGGATAAGCAAAAGTGATCGATGGATGAAATACAATGCTCGAAATGAAAAGCAGAGTACAGATAAATAAAGTTGTTTTTTTCATGATTTGATTTTTAAGACTTTTCATTTTTTTATGCCCACCATGGATTTTCATTAGTTCTAAAGTCAGTTTCTGACCATTGTTTGACGAGTACAGCATCATCTTCAATATCGACATGAGCTAGAGCTAAAGATAAAGGAGCAGGCCCTCTAACTACCTTCCCATTAGTATCGTACTGACTGCCATGACAAGGACATATGAATTTATTAGCACCACTATCCCATGGGACAACGCAACCTAAATGAGTACAAATTGCATTTAAACCAAAATCTCCTATTTCCCCACCCTCATTAACTATTAAATAAGTTGGATCTCCCTTTAGACCTTGTACTAGACTTCTGTCTCCTGCTTGATGGGCAGCTAACCAACCTGTCTGAGTTATTGGATTTCCTAATTCATCTTTAGCAGAAGTTCCACCTCCCCCACCGCCTGCTCTTAAAGGCATGAAATAATTCGCTACAGGGTAAAGGGCTCCTAAAGCTACACCAGTTGCAGTACCAAATGTAAGAAGATTCATAAATTGCCTGCGACCCATTGAAGGGACATCATTGGAACTTAATTGAGTCATTCGCTACTTGGTTCTGTTATTTATTAGTTATTATGGATCAGATTGTTCAATTTCTGTTGCAAATAGATAGGACTTTTAATAATTTAAAGTAAAAGTTTAGGAAGTCTTAATTAATTGATTTAAATGAACCCATTACTAGTAGATGAAGTTATACATTATTTGATTCATCGCTGGGGGAAAAAATATGATTTTAGACTCTTTAGAAGAGGAAAATTTGTATATTTTCAGATGATGTGGGGATTCCTTGGACAGGAATCATTCCCTTTAAGTGAAGATGAATATAAAAAATCGATAGCTGATAAAATCGAGATTTTAAATAGATGTGGATATTCAGAAGAAGTAAGGGAATGGCTAAAGAAAGTCAATGCTAAGCCAAGATTAGGTAGAGCTGTTAGCTTGCAATTGAATCTTAATGAGAAGATGAAAGAGTTTTTGATTTAAGATTTTCTGATAAGTAAGTTAATCCAGTACCCACAAAAAATAAAAAAACCATCGATATAGATAGCAATGACATAGTCAATGGGTCTGTTGAAGGGGTAATCACTGCAGATAATATTGCTGAGGAAATTACAACTATCTTCCAATTCGAAATCATTTTTTCTGTCGTGATTATTCCAAGAGAACCAAGAATAAATTGTAATACTGGCAATTGAAAAGCTATTGCAGTGCTCGACATTAATAAGAGAACAAAATCAAAATATCTTTCTATGGACCAAGTTGGTTCAACAATATCAGCACCAAAACTAATGAAGAAATTTATTGCTGCAGGGACTAATATCCACCATGAAAAAATTAATCCTAAAAAAAACAGAAGACCTGAACCAAAAACTGCGGGCAAGATAAGGCTTTTTTCTTGTTTTGTTAAACCAGGAGAAATGAATAATATTATTTGATAAAAAATATAAGGCATAGAAACTATCAATCCGCTGTAACCTGCAACTTTAATAGCGACAAATAAAAACTCTCCTGGAGCAAGTTGTAGTAAATGAATATCACCAGCTGGGATTTCTAAAAAAGATATTAATGGCTTTATGATGAGAAAACTAAAGAATATTGAAATAAGTATTGAGTAAATTGAGTTTAGTATCCTTTGACGAAGCTCCTCCAAATGATCACTAAAAGTCATCGAATCTGATAATTTATTTTCACTTTGACCTGTACCTCTCATTATTATTTGATAAAGATTTTGTAAGAAAAAGGTTTAAAATTACTATTGTCAAAGTCCAATTTATTTTTGATAAACTTAATTATTTGCTTAATTTAGGATTAGTGGGATCAGGTAATAAGAAAGGAGGGGCATCATTCAAAGATGATTCACCATAAGTTTCATATTCTCTATATCCACCCATTTTCCCATTTGTTTTCATTAGAGCGCTAACGAAGGCAAGTAGCAAGAAAACAGTAGGAGCTCCAATTATTAATGCAGCACCAAATAGATATCCAACAATAAATTCTGGAAAACTATGATTTCCTAAAAATTCATGAGTGCCCAAAAGAAAATCAAACATTTAGATTTAAAAATTTTTTTTATTATAAACTAAATTACTGTTTTAAGATTTTTTTTAATGTAATCTTCTCCTCTTGTAGGATTTCCCCAAATAATTTCTCCATTTTTAAAGGAAACGCAACCAGGTCCTCCTTTTTTGATTTTTTGTAAATCTTTAATTTTTACTAAATTAATTGGTACTTTAATGTTTCTTTTTGCCTTACTAAATAAAGCAGCTAAATCTGCAGCTATTTGAAGATCCTGTTCAGATGCTGCTTGAGATGAAGACTTCAAAACTACATGGCTGCCTGGTGATTCCTGTGCGTGAAACCATAAATCGCCTTTTTTTGAAAACTTAAAGCTTATTAGCTCATTTTGCCTCATATTTCTCCCTACCTGAAGCTTCAATCCTGTGGGAGTGTCAACTTGAATTGGTGAAGATTGTATCTCATATGTACTTTTCTGATCTTCTCTTTGCTTCTTGATATTGATATTAAACTCGTTACAAATTTCTTCCATAATTTCTTCTAGTAGTTTGATTCTCATAAAAAGTTTTTCATGATTTAAAGAAATTAAATTTTCTAGGAGAGTAGTGAATTCTTCTAATCTTTCAATATTTGTTTTGTAAATAATTAATCTTTCTTTTATCAATTCTCTAGATCTCTTAAGTTTTTTTGACTTTTTATATAATTTTTGACCTTTAATAATATCTCGTTTTGTAATTTCACTTGAAGTGAATATATTGTCAGCTTTTTCTTTAAATACCTCGTAGTTCTCTGATTTTGTAAGAAGATCATATTGAATATTTAAATTCTTTTTCTCAGTATTGGTCTGTTTAAAAATTATCCCTTCAATTTTCTTTTCCAATAATTCAAGTTTTTTTTGTTTCAGATAATAATCATAATAATTCTCTAAACTGGTGCATAAATCTATTTTATTCTCGCAATTAATTTCTTTATCAAAAAACCAAACACAATAAAAATCATTGTTAAATGGAGTAAACTTAAATTTATTGTTTTTAAACCTATTTATCCAAATCTTCCAATTTTTAAATATCTCCTTTAAGTCCGAATCGCTAATGAAATCGATATTTTTTTGCATTATTTGCGGATTGCCAGTTTTGCTAATAACCTCTAATTGTTTTGTGAGGATAGGGCTTACTCCTTGATAGGTATTTATTAAACAGTATTTCAAAGACTCAGGTACTATTGAAATTGAGTTTTTCCATGATTGAAAAGACTCATCTTCTCTAGGTTGTTTTTTGAGATTAACTGGAGGGCCAGAATAAGTTGATCCTGTTGAAATTGTTCTAAAGCTAGATTGACTTGATTTAATTTGTTTACCAACAGCAATTATTTTTTGTTTATTATCCAAATAAAAAATATTGCTATGTTTTCCCATTAATTCAAAAATTAAATACTTATTAATTTTATCTCCAGGTTTTTTCGCAAAACTAAATTTTATAACTCTCTCGAAATCATCTTGATCAATCGAAATTAAAGCCATATACTTTAATCCATATCTTATTTGTTTAGAAAGTGTGCTTTCTCTCCCAATCTTTTCTGGCTTATTTATCTTTAGTATTCTAGGAGAGTCCCCATTCCATGAAACTTCTAACCATGTTTGAGAATCAACTCCTCTGAAACATAATTGAATTGTATTAGGCTCTGGCTGTTGGGCAGTTTCAAACTTTGTAGGTAAGATATTCTTTGTCAAATAATGCAAGACAGATCTAATAGATGTAATGTCCATTATCTGTGGAACACCTTTTTGCATTATTCCTTCTTAATTCACAAGATGTTTATTTTACTGTAAAAAATTTAATATGAAAAATCAAAAAAAACTTATTATCCTTACTGGACCCAGCGGGGTAGGTAAAGGAACAGTTGTGAAAGAAATATTAGGTAAAGAAAAAAATTTTTGGCTTTCAATTTCTGCAACTACTAGAGAACCTAGAGAGGGAGAGAAGGACGGAGAAAATTACTACTTTTTAAATCAAGAAAAGTTTAAAGAAATGATTGAACAAAACTTGTTTCTTGAATGGGCTCAATTCGCTGGAAACTACTATGGAACTCCTTTGTCTTCTGTTAATGAGAAAATAAAAAAGGGATTTACTGTACTACTTGAAATTGAAGTAGAGGGTGCAAGGCAAATAAAAGATAAGTTTCCTAATTCACTGTCAATATTTTTACTTCCTCCGGATAAAAAAGAGTTAGAGAGAAGAATAAGAAACAGAGGTACAGAAAAAGAAGAGGCAATTAAAAAAAGACTCTCAAGGGCTAATTATGAGATTTCTGTAGCAAATCAATTTGATTTTGCATTAACTAATCACAATGTTGATGAAACAGCAAAAAAAATAATCAAGTTAATAAAAACTTGATTATTTTTTTCTTTATCAGCTCATTGGATGGAATAATAAATCTGGGAAAAATCTATTAAATTCAATAATTATTCCGGCTGTAAGGCTTAGCCAAATTGCTGCTACTACTGGGGCAGATCTGACAAATTTTGTGTTTAGAATTTTGAACATTTGTTTTATGAAAGTTTTTTAAAGATTTTTAGCGAGGACCATTAAGTGTAATATTTTTGTCTTTCTCTCTTAGATCTCCATTTCTACCTTGCTTATTAGCAAGCAGAGGCCATTGTGCCCCTTTCACAAGACATTTTCTGGCTAAGTCTAGGTCAATAATGATCTCAAGATCTGCTGGGTTCTTAGTCTTTTTTGATTCAATAAGATACTCTCTCCCTGACCAGCCTATAATTCCAGCAATATAAATGAACAGCACTCCCGGAATAAGTAGATCTCCTTCATGACCTCTATTTAAAAGGGCTCCCCATGGCTCAAGAGGAGGTCCAATTATTAAATGTGGGAGGCCATCATCTCCGCATGATGCTTTTCCGTATCTTTCAAATCTTGCAATGTCTTTTTGAGTAGTTGCAGAATTTGCTCTCTCAATGAATTTAGAATTTTCAGAGCATTTTGTGAGAGCTGAAGCAGTATATTCAGTGCTGGCTCTATCTGCGTTTAAGGCAGGCCCATTGGCAGCTAGAGCAACTGGAGTAATTCCGAGGAACAGAAAAACTGAGGTTATTATTGAAAAAAAGAATTTCATAAGTTGCAATCTTTAATTCCTTATAGGGTGTTATGTAAGAAATTAATATTAAAATAGAACAAGTTGAATCAAAAATGCATAAAGTTTTAGCTATTGAAACAAGTTGTGATGAGACATCTGTCTCAGTAGTTTCTAATATTGGCGATACTTTTAGAATACATTCAAATATAATTGCCTCTCAAATTCAAGATCATTCAAAATGGGGAGGAGTTGTTCCTGAACTGGCAGCTAGAAAGCATTTAGAGTCATTACCTTTTGTTTTAGATAAGGCTTTAGAAGAATCAAATATCAAAATTGAGGAAGTTGATTATATTGCATCAACTGTAGCTCCTGGATTAGTTGGTTGTTTAAGAGTTGGCTCCATAACTGCAAGATCACTTTGCATGTTACATTCAAAACCATTTTTGGGAATTCATCATTTGGAGGGGCATTTATCTTCAATTCTCTTTTCAGAAAACTATCCAAAGAAATCCTTTCTTACATTACTTGTTAGCGGTGGGCATACTGAATTGATAAAGGTTGATGAAAGAAGGAGAATGCAAAGACTTGGGAAAAGTTTTGATGATGCTGCTGGAGAGGCATTTGATAAAGTTGGCAGATTATTAGGTCTTAGTTATCCAGGAGGACCAGCAATTGAAAAGATTGCTAAAAATGGGGACCCAATGAAATTTAATTTACCAAAATGCAGGATTTCTGATAAAAAAGGTGGATTCCTTAAATATGATTTCTCTTTTAGTGGTCTAAAAACTGCCGTATTAAGATTAGTTGAGAGAATAAATTTGGATGGGAAGACCGTTCCAATTCCTGATATTGCTGCAAGTTTTGAGAGAGTAGTGGCAGAGGTCTTGGTAGAGAGAACAATAAAATGTGCAGATGATCATAGTTTGGATAATGTTGTTGTGGTTGGGGGAGTGGCTGCTAACAATACATTAAGAAAAATGATGATTAGTGAAGCTCGTAAAAAATCCATTAAAGTTCATTTAGCTCCCCTTAATCTTTGTACAGATAATGCTGCAATGATTGGAGCGGCGGCGTTGTTCAGGATCAAATTTAAGGATCATTTAAGTTCCCTTAAATTAGGTGTCGCAGGAAGACTATCAATTGAACAAGCAAATACCCTGTATGAAGAAAATCCTCCTTTCTAACTTCAATGAACAAACAACCTAAAATCGAGATTAAAGAAACAAAAAACTTCGTTGATAAAAAGGAACTAAATTTGTGGAAAAGAGGTTTCACCCCTCAAGCTGAAATATGGAATGGAAGGATGGCAACTGTTGGTATAGGAATTATTTTTATAATTATTGCTTTAATAAGCCAGTTATCTTAATAGAAATAAAAGTCATTTTCTTGAAAGTAGTTTTGAAAGATTTAATAAAAATTTCTCTTATTCAGCCGATGAATTAAATTAAAAAGTATTGTATTTATTGGACTTGAGATAAGATTATTGATTTAATCAAAATAATAAATTTTTTTATTATTTATATTTTTATATGACGCCTGAAAGGCTTGGATTACTTTGGGGGATAACTGTATTTGCAGGTGCTTGCGCTCGATTATTTTCTTCTTTTACAGGATTCCCAAGTGTTGTTATTTTATTGCTTTCTGGATTATTCATCGGAAGATCAGGATTAGGCCTTGTTGAGCCTTTAGATCTTGGGCAAGGGCTTGAAACTATCGTAGGGCTTTTAGTTTGTTTGGTTCTTTTTGAAGGGGGATTAAATTTAAAACTACCTGAGGGGAATATAAGAAATACTGTTTTGAAAATTTCATTAGTAAGACTTTTTATTTCATTATCTGTTGGAATTTTTATTGCTCATTGGCTGGCTGGCCTCTCATGGCAAGTCGCAGGAATATACAGTGCCATAGTTCTAGCTACTGGACCAACAGTTGTCTCTCCATTAGTGGAACAAATAAAATTAGCTTCTCCACTCTCGGAAGTTTTAAAGGCTGAGGGGTTGTTGCTTGAACCAATTGGTGCGGTACTAGCATTACTGCTTTTAGAACTGACCTTAGGTGACCTCCGTGGGATTAACGATGTATTTATAGCATTAATGCAAAGATTAGGGGGAGGAGTCTTTATCGGATTAAGCGCAGGATGGTTACTATCAGAAATTTTAAAAAAAATAAAAACTGAAGCCTCATTTGGTATAGAGCTTCAAGTTACCCTTGGATTTATTTTCCTTGTGTATGGTATTTGCGAATATTTTTTACCAGAATCAGGCTTACCGGCTTCTGTCGCTGCAGGTTTTGTTGTAGGCAAAAGAGAAGTTGTAGACAAGGAGAGATTAGATAATTTAATAGGTGAATTAGCTCAATTAGCAATAACAGTTCTTTTCCCTCTTTTGGCCGCTGACGTTTCTTGGGGTGAATTAAGTCCGCTTGGCTGGGGAGGAGTTGTTTGCGTTTTAATGTTGATGGTAATTGTTCGCCCAATCTCTATCTGGATAGCAACAACGGGGAGAGAATTGAACTTTAAAGAAAAAATATTTTTAGCCTGGTTAGCCCCAAGAGGTATTGTTACTGCAGCTGTAGCTTCTCTTTTTTCTATCAGATTAGAGCAGGCTGGTATCCTTGGGGCTGGCCGTCTCCAAGGTTTAGTTTTTCTTACTATATTGATGACAGTAGGAATACAAGGACTTTCAGCAAAACCTTTGGCAAATAGACTTGAATTAGGCCAAAAAAATAATTCAGATTGATTAAAGACATCTTGCAATTCGAGTTCTATCAGTTTTACTCTCTGCGAAAAGCTCCCAACTTTGAATTAAATCTGGCCCACTGAGAGATCCAAAAAAAGCTACTCTTAATGATTTCATTAATATCCCTTTTTTAATATTATGATTTTTTGAGATTTCGTTTATTATTTCTTTGGCTTTCTCTTTATTTAGTTTTATAGTATTTTGTTCAATTAAATAATTTAATATTAGTTTTAGAGATAATTTGCTATCTTTGTTTTTCAGAAAATCTTGACCTTCTTTTTGAATTGTAGGTATTAAGAAAAATGGTTTTGATTGATCAATTGAATCTTTTATAAGAGTCATAGAGTCTCTAATCAAAATTGCTAGTTTATAAGCCCATTCTTGAGATGGCGGCTCCCAACCATTATCATCCCAGTATTTCTTCATGATCTCACTTAACTTTATTGATTCCATATTTTTTATATATTGAGCATTAATCCAGTTGAGTTTTTCCCAACTGAATTTGGCTCCAGCTTTATTTATTTCTGATAAGTCAAAAATTTCAGATATCTCATCAAGTGAAAGTATTTCTCTGTCAGTAGATTTTGGAGACCAACCTAAAAAGGCCATATAGTTCGATAAGGCCTCAGGTAAATATCCCATTTCTCTGAATTCGTCGATTGACGTAACGCAATCTCTCTTAGATAATTTTTTCCCTTCGCTACTTAGTATTAAGGGTGTATGCGAAAAAGTTGGCAAATTAAAATTTAATGCTTTATAGATCAATATTTGTTTTGCAGTGTTCGAGATATGGTCTTCACCCCTTACAACATGAGTGATATTCATGAAATTATCATCAACTACAACTGCAAGATTATATAAAGGATCTCCAATCTCATATCCTTTGGCCCTTCTTGACAAAACTAAATCACCGCCCAAATCCTTCCCTTGCCATTTGATTTCACCTCTTATCTGATCTGCCCATTTAATTTCAATTTTTTCATCAATCTTAAACCTTATTACTGAAGTCCTTCCTCGGGATATGAATGTTTCTATTTCTTCTTTTGAAAGACTTCTGTGTCTATTATCATGCTTTGGAGGTAATCCTTTCTTTTTTTGTTCTTGTCTTAATTCAGATATTTCATCTTCTGTTGTAAAGCACCTATATGCAGCTCCACATTCCAATAGCTTTTTTATATAACTTTTATGAATCGAAATTCGGTCACTTTGCTTTATAGGTTCTTCATCCCATTTAAGTCCAAGCCATTTCAAGCCCTCTAATATATTTTTTGTATATTCAGATTTAGATCGAAGAATATCTGTATCTTCTATTCTGATGAGAAATTTTCCACCTATTTTTTGTGCATACAACCAGTTGAATAGTGCTGTTCGCGCTGTCCCAATATGAAATAAACCCGTTGGACTCGGTGCTAGTCTTAAACGTTTTTCCAAATTTTTTTTAGAAAAAACGGGACCGACGGGATTCGAACCCGCAACTTCCGCCGTGACAGGGCGGTGCTCTAACCAGTTGAACTACGGTCCCAGAGTTTTGTTCTAATTTTATTTAGAACTTCATTCTTAAAATTATCAGATCATAATACTTAATTTATGTGGTTGTAATAAAAAAAATTTATTAATTTGAGGATTTACAGAAATAATTAGTTTTTCCAACTGCATTAGTGTGAACAACTATTTATTTTTGAGGTCTAAAACCAGCAGGCTCTATCAACCTGACTTGATTGCCTCTAGCAGTAAATTCTCTGCCTTGGTCACTTTGTACTACAACTCTCCCACCAGACTTAACTCTGATAACTCTTGCACGAACCCATCCTAAAGCTGCTGATTCGAGGACTTTGACTACGTCCCCAGGTTGAAGATCTAACTCCATCTTATGAAAAATGATTTACATAATGTTGATCAAACGCGTCGTGGAGGACTTGAACCCCCGACATCAGGTTTTGGAGACCTGCGTTCTACCAACTGAACTAACGACGCATTTAAATGATTATAAGCGTCTTTGTGACCAATAAGTTGATTAATTTACAACTTTATCGATCAAAGCGTTGTTTTACGCGAGTAGCTTTTCCTACTCTATCTCTCAGATAGAATAACTTAGCTCTTCTTACTTTACCTCTACGTTCAACTTTTAGAGAGGCAACCTGTGGACTATGTAGCATAAATACTCTTTCAACACCTATACCCTGAAAAATTCTTCTAACTGTAATAGTCTGGTTGATACCTCCATGCCTTTTTGCTATGACCACACCTTCATAAGGTTGGACTCTTTCTTTATTACCTTCTGTAATTTTTACTCCAACTTTAACAGTGTCCCCAACATATATTTCAGGTAATTCTTTTTTTAATTGTTCATTCTCAAATTCCTTAATAAGATTTGATGCACTTAAGGTTTGCGTATTCTCAGAAACCGTATTTTTTTCTTTTTGTTCAACTGCTACATCTACTGATGCGTCAGCTTTAATACCGGTTTCTAATTCCTTCTCTTGTTTCTCTTTGGCCATTTTGGTCTTTATTGTCCTACAAGTTCTATATCTTAACCTTTTGACTCGCCTTTAGTAACCTTTTTGGTAAATGAAATTGTTTTTGAAAACATTTGGAATCCTGTTAAGAGCATCCATAGAACTCCAAGGGAATTCAATATTACGTATATAAGTTCTCCATTATCTCCAAGCCATTCGCCCTCGTGGAGAGACATTAACCAATGAACTTGTTCTCTAGAGTAACCTAGTAAATCTTTTGAAACCCTATAAAGAAGACCAGTAATTGAAGATATAAATAATGGAAGAAAAACCCAGGGCGCCAAAGCCTTATGAAATTGCCTAGAATTAAATAAAGTTTTCATTTTTGTTTCTTTCCCATTGTTATTGATAGATTTAAGGTAGCCAAGACCATAAAGGCTATCTTGAAGATATTTACCTATTACTATTATTTATTCCAATGAGACATTTTGCAGATCTTTTGTTAAATAAAAATAATTCCAAAGCTAATGATCAAGTTCCTTTTATTCAGAGGAGAAGAGGAATTGAAATAAAGTCTTCACGGGAAATAAATTTGATGAAAAGATCTAGCAGGATTGTAGCAACTGTTTTGAGGGAAATTAATGACTTAATTAAACCTGGAATGAGTACAAAAGATTTAGATGATTTCGCAGAAAAGAGGATAAAAAGTTTTGGAGCTGTGCCAAGTTTCAAGGGTTACCATGGATTCCCTTGTAGTATTTGTTCTAGTATTAATAATGAGGTTGTCCACGGGATTCCAAATAAAAATAAAATAATTAAAAATGGTGACTTGGTTAAAATTGATACAGGGGCATATATAGATGGTTTCCATGGAGACAGTTGTATATCAATTTGTGTAGGAGAAGTTAGTCCAAAGGCTCAAAAACTTAGTGATATAGCTTATAGAGCATTGTATGCGGGGCTTTCGAAAATCAAGGCAGGCAATACACTTCTAGATGTGGCTGGTGAAATCGAAGACATTGTTGTAAATAATGGCTTTAGTGTTGTAGAAGACTATACAGGTCATGGAGTTGGAAGAAATCTTCATGAAGAACCATCGGTATTTAATTTTCGGACCAAAGAATTGCCCAACGTCGTCCTTCGTGAAGGAATGACATTAGCAGTGGAACCTATTGTTAATGAAGGGACTAAATTTTGCAAAACACTAAATGATAGATGGACCGTAATAACAAAAGATGGAAAACTATCGGCCCAATGGGAGCATACAATAGTTGTTTTAAAAGATGGTATTGAAATATTGACAGATCGAGATTTCTAGACACTAAGATTTGTACTTATAAATAATTTGGCAATACAAAAAATTAAAAAATTCTTTCAACGGAAAGAGTATATATGTTAAAGGGTTTGGACTAATTATTACTAGATAATTTTTTGAATTGGCTAAATCATAAATTTTTTTTGAAACAAATTTAGGACTCATTATTCCGAGAGGATTTAGTTCTGATTTAAATGGCCCTAAGATGATTTTTTTTATTATTAATTTTTTCTTTGTATTTTTGTTCAGAAGATTTTTTTTGAATGAAACTAATTGACCAATAAGGGATTTACTAATTTCATATGATGGATTTAGGGCGGGTAATATTTCTGCTTCTGATGTATTTATCCAAATCTCTTTTTTTATTAGAGAATCATTGCTTATAGCAATATCTTCAAATAAATTTAAAAATTTGAATTTGCTTAATGCATTTATCTCGATTGAGTTTTCATAATTTGAATTTTTTCTACTCAAATCATAGATACCATGGTTCAAAATTAAAATGTCTATATTTTCTAATTGTTTTTTTAATGACGACTCCTTCCCACATTCCCATTTAATCCATTCATTTGGAGATTCAAGATTTATTTCATAATTAGTTTTACTATGAGTAAATCCAATCACTTTATATCCTTTTTGACGAAACAGCTTTGTTAATTCTTTCCCTAGCGCACCTGAGGCTCCAGTTATCCCTATAGTTTTTTCGTTTTTGGTAGGATTTATCATTTTGCTTTATTTTTATGAGATACCAAAGAATTAAAATAAATTTAACAAAAAAATATTATTTAATTTTTTAATTTGATTAAAACTCATAAATAAATGTTTGTTTAGTTCTGAAAAAAATATTATCTTAAACCTAATAATAAATAATTTACTAAGTTATGAGCGATATATTATTAATTGGCTCATGTGAGCCATTTAGTGGTAAGTCTGCAATGGTTCTTGGGATAGCAAAAAAACTTTTACAGAAGAAAAAAAAAGTACGCATAGGAAAACCTCTGGCAACATGTATTGAACTTACCAATCTCCCCTCAATGTCTTATGAAGGATTAATAGATGATGATGTTAAGTTTATTGGATCAACATTAAATATCGAAGAAGAGAATTTAATTTCTTCAGTAGGATTATTGGATAATATCTCAGCTGAAAAAAGAATCTTCAATAAAGACTTACTTCCAGGAAAAGGTTTTGATCAGATTGAAGGATTGGTTAATGATGATTTTGAAGGTCTGAATATTTTAGAGGCAGCCGGAAGTCTTCATGAGGGTATGATTTATGGCTTAAGTCTCCCACAACTAGCTAAGGATTTAGATGCAAAAGTTTTAATTGTGAATTTATGGGAAGATTGTAAAAGTGTGGATGCATTACTTGATGCGAAAAAACAATTAGGTGAGAAATTGGCTGGAGTTGTATTAAACGGAGTTTTGCCGCAAGAAGTCGAAAAAGTTAAAAATGAAATAATACCCTCTCTTCAAGATCTGGATATTGAAGTATTTGGAGTGATGCCTAAATCACCACTTCTTAGAAGTGTTACCGTAGGTGAGCTTGTAAGAAGACTAGATGCCCAAGTAATTTGTTGCCCTGAAAAAGATCAATTGCTTGTTGAAACATTAAGTATTGGTGCAATGGGGGTGAATTCTGCAATGGAATTTTTCAGGAGAAGAAGAAATATGGCTGTAGTTACTGGAGCTGATAGAACTGATATCCAACTTGCTGCTTTGGAGGCTTCGACTCAATGCCTTATTTTAACTGGTTTAGGAGATCCTTTGTCACAATTGATTCATAGAGCGGAGGAATTGGAGGTGCCAATTTTAAAGGTGGAATTAGATACTCTTTCCTCCGTGGAAATTATTGAACAAGCTTTTGGTCATGTCAGAATACATGAATCAATTAAAGCTTCTTATGCTATTCAATTAGTTCAAGAGCATGTAAATCTAAAAAGAATTCTCGAAAAGATAGATTTTCCCTGCAATTTTTCAGATAAATGCTAATTTCAAATATAGGAACTTTATTATTTTGAGTCGCTCTTTAGATCTACCAGCAACTGAAGGTGTTGATGCCTTAGCTCAAGAACTTGCAAAACTCCAAGATAATGGGAAAAGGAGAATTGCTTTTTTAGGTAGTAGACACGTACCGGTTGTAGATATCCACTTGATTGAGTTGATTGCAAGGTCGTTAGCAGAGGAAGGACATAATATCCTTACTTCAGGATCTCAAGGAGTTAATGCAGCTGTTATTCGAGCTGTCTTAGATATTAATCCATCATTATTAACGGTTTTATTACCACAGAGTCTTGATAGACAAATACCCGAAATAAAGGATCAACTTGAGATGGTTATGCATTTGGTTGAAAAAAGTGAAAATGATGAATTACCTTTGCCACTTGCAAGTAGTCTTTGTAATCAAGAAATTATTACTAGATGCGATCAATTAATATGCTTTGCCTTTCACGATAGTGAAACTTTACTAAATAGTTGTAGATGTGCCGAAGAAATGGGCAAAGTGGTTAGTTTGTTATTTTTTGATTAAATCAACCCATTCCCCCTTATTAAAAGATGATTTATGCTAATAATATTTAGCGTTTAATAATTTATTATGGCAGAAAGTTTTTCATTTGATGTAGTTTCTGATTTTGATAGACAAGAATTAGTAAATACTTTGGATCAAGTTAAAAGGGAAATTTCTCAACGTTATGATTTGAAGGGCACGAATACTTCAGTTGATTTAGAAAAAGAAAATATTTTTATAATCACCAATAGCGAACTTACTTTGAATGCTGTTAATGACATAATTAGACAAAAGGCAATAAAAAGAAACTTATCTCTTAAAGTATTTGACTACGGTGAAATTGAAGTGGTAAGTGGCAATAGAATTAAACAGACAATTTTACTAAAACAAGGTATTAAACAAGAAATTGCAAAAAAAATAAGTAAAAATATTAGAGATCAAATTAAAAAAATTAATGTCAGCATCAATGGAGAAACAATGAGAGTTGCTAGTAAGAGCAAAAATGATCTTCAATTGGCAATTAAGCTTGTTAGTGAGTTGGAGGAGTCTTTGAACATTCCTCTAAAAGCAAATAACTTTAGATAAAATATTTAGTAAGATTATTTTAAAAATATGGCAGATTATTCAAAATCTCTCATTAACTCATTGATTAAGAATGTAAAAGAATACCCTCGTTTTTCAAAAGAAGAAATAGAGAAATTTTGTTGGATGGCGGTACATGAGCATAAGCATGGTGTGTTACCTTCTGAATATGATATCAGGGAGATAGATGAGGATCTTTATTTAGAACTTTTGCAAGAATTTAAATCAAATATCCATTAACTAAAATCTATATTTTAATTTACAATTATTAAAAAAATATTTTAATTAAATGCCTTACTAATGCACTAATTAGTCTATTTAAATATGATTAATTATAAAGATAAAATTTAATGTCAACATCCTTTAAAAATGTCACGCCAACAGGTCCGGGTGGGACAGCAACATTACTGATTGTATTGTCTTTTACTGGCTTTCTTTTGCTTACCCAATCATTATTTGTTGTACCTTCTGGACAAGTTGCAGTTGTTACAACATTAGGGAAAGTAAGTGGCCCCTCTAGGAGAGCTGGTTTAAACTTTAAACTTCCATTTGTTCAGTCTGTATATCCATTTGACATAAAAACTCAAGTTCAACCCGAAAAATTTGAAACTTTAACTAAAGATCTTCAAGTTATTAGGGCTACAGCTACTGTTAAATATTCAGTAAAGCCTAACGAAGCAGGAAGGATTTTTGCAACAATTGCAAGCAGAAATAGCGATGTTTATCAGAAAATTGTTCAGCCATCTTTGCTAAAAGCTCTAAAATCAGTCTTTTCTCAATATGAGCTAGAAACAATTGCTACTGAATTCGCAGTAATTTCTGAGAAAGTAGGAGATACAGTTGCACAAGAACTAAATTCATTCGATTATGTCGATGTTAAAAGTTTAGATCTTACTGGATTAGAGATCGCTGAGGAATATAGAGCTGCGATTGAACAAAAGCAAATAGCTGGTCAGCAATTACTAAGAGCAAAGACAGAAGTTGAAATTGCAGAACAAGAAGCACTTAGATATGAGACATTAAATAGAAGTCTTGACGATCAGGTGCTTTTTAAATTATTTCTCGACAAATGGGATGGTAGTACACAAGTTGTTCCTGGCTTGCCAGGCTCAGAAGGAGGTAGTCCCCCAGTAATAGTTGGCGGTAGAAGATAATTATTTAGAAATAATCTTTCTAAAGTCTTAATCATTTACTTATTTTTCTTTAAGGAAAGATCAGTAAATGATTATTTTTTTATTGCATTGAAAGATTCGTCAAAAGCCTCGATAGTTTTATCAATTTCTTCTTCGCTGTGAGCTAGTGATGTGAAACCAGCTTCGAAGGGACTTGGTGCTAGGTAAATTCCTCGTCTAAGCATTTCTCTATGCAACTTACCAAAAAGTTCGGCATTATTTGTTTTGGCTTCATCAAAGTTCCGAACTGGCCCATCGCATAAGAAAAAACCAAACATAGCACTTACACTACCACCATTGATAGCGATACCGTTATTTTCTGCAGACTGAATTATCCCTTCAATTAATCTAGAAGTTGTTAAATCAAGTTTATCGTAGGTACCATCTTGTTTGAGCAGTTCAAGAGTTTTTATTCCAGCAGTCATTGCAAGAGGATTGCCGCTCAAAGTACCTGCTTGGTATACGGGTCCTGAAGGCGCTACCATTGACATTATTTCTTTCTTTCCTCCATAAGCCCCAACAGGTAGGCCTCCACCAATTACTTTCCCAAGGGTGGTTAAATCAGGAGTAACCCCAAACTTTTCTTGAGCGCCTCCATAACTTATTCTAAATCCGGTCATTACTTCGTCAAAAACTAATAAGGATCCATTCTCAGAGGTTAATTCCCTTAATCCTTCCAAGAATCCAGGTTCTGGAGTAATAAATCCAGCATTACCAACGATAGGCTCGAGTATAACCCCAGAAATGGCATCTGGATTCTCAGAAAATAATTTTTTTACTGCTTCAAGGTCATTGTAGGGTGCAGTAAGTGTGTTGGCAGTAGTTGTCCGTGGAACACCTGGAGAATCCGGTAAACCCAGAGTGGCAACTCCAGATCCTGCTTTCACTAAAAACATATCCGCATGACCGTGATAGCAACCGTCAAATTTAATAACTTTATCTCTTCCAGTAAAAGCTCGCATGAGTCTCAAAACGGCCATACATGCTTCAGTTCCACTATTAACAAATCTAACCATTTCTACAGATGGGACTGCTTCTATTACCATTTCAGCAAGCTTGTTCTCTAGAACGCAAGGAGCACCAAAGCTCGTGCCTTTCTCAATTGCTTCCTGTAATGCTGTTGTAACTTCTGGGTGGGCATGTCCACATATAGCCGGTCCCCAGCTTCCTATGTAGTCAATATATCTATTTCCATCAATATCCCAAGCAAAAGGACCTTTGACTCTATCAAAAACAATTGGTTGACCACCAACAGATTTAAAAGCTCTTACTGGAGAGCTAACACCTCCTGGCATTAGTTGTTGGGCTGCAGAGAAAATTTCTTCAGATTTTGTGTAATTTAATATGTCAGTCACAATTT
Source organism: Prochlorococcus marinus XMU1412 (assembly GCF_017696315.1). Taxonomy (NCBI): domain Bacteria; kingdom Bacillati; phylum Cyanobacteriota; class Cyanophyceae; order Synechococcales; family Prochlorococcaceae; genus Prochlorococcus; species Prochlorococcus marinus. The sequence goes on from NZ_JAAORJ010000001.1 coordinate 458,228, forward strand.
AGCTAAATGATGTTTTAAGAAAAATCTTGTCATGTTCTAAATTAGAAATAAGTAAAAATTTTGTCAATCAGATTGAAATTCTACATTATGATATTTTTATTGCGATAGTTTGGATTGTAAATTATTAATTTTAAAGAAATCATGATAAAAAACAATCCTATTTTTGATAAGTCTTTATTAATAAGCGTTTTCAGGCATTAAAGAAATTCAATCTATTTTATTTATGTTTCGAAGAAATCATCATCATCCTCAAAAAAATCTACATTTATGTCGTTAAAGTTAAGATCTATCATTACTGGAGCATGATCACTTGGACGCAAATTACCCCTAGGTGAGCTGTCTATGACACAACTTTTAAGTTTTGATGACAGTTCTTTGCTGATATATATATGGTCTATTCTCCAACCTTTATTTAATTCAAATGCGTTATTACGGTAATCCCACCAACTCCAATGGCCAGTATTCTGTTCAAAAATCCTGAACGAATCTATTAATCTTTTTTTCAGAACATTATTTAGCGCATTTCTCTCTATCTCAGATGCCATTATTCCTCCTTCATATTTCTTTGGATCATGTATATCCAAGTTATAAGGCGCAACATTAAAATCACCCATAAGACAAATTAATTCTCCTTTTTTTTCTAGGTCATCCAAAAATGAAGCCAAACAATTTAACCAATTAATTTTGTATTCGAACTTACTAGATTCTAGAGAAGAACCATTTGGCACGTAAACATTGATGATTTTAATACCATTAATATCAGCAGAAATCAATCTTTTTTGATCTAGGAAAATTTCGATATTTTGATTAAAGTCGGTACAACCGTAGAATCCTTTTTTAACATTTTCTGGCTTTATTTTAGAAATAATAGCTACGCCATTATATGATTTTTGCCCATAGACCTCTACTGAGTATCCTAATTTTTCAAAAGGTTCAATAGGGAAACTATCATCCATCACTTTTGTTTCCTGAAAACATAATATATCTGGATTGTTTTCATTAATCCAATCTATTATTTGTGAAAGTCTGGTTCTTATAGAGTTAACATTCCAAGTTGCTATTAACAAATTTCTACCAAATTATGTAAGATTAAGCTAGCAAATAATTTTCTTTGTTAAATAATTTTGAAATTAAATAAAATGAATAATTATTTTTGCAAAAGTCTGCCTAGACCAATATCTTTTGTGATTTTTTTTACTTTATTAATTTCCTTAAGAGGTGATTACCTAAATGCTGAATATTTATTTGAAGAATTAGAAATTGATACCTCAACTAAAACACAAGATGATAGTTCAGTTCTCCCAACTAATCCTTTTGAACTTATGGAAATGATTCGGAGACAAAATAGTATGAATAATGCTACTGATCCTTCTGATGCAATTGACAATGCGTTAAAGTCTTTTAATACTTTGGAGGAAAATTAAGAAATTTAATACGATAAATTGTTATTTTCAAATTTTTAATATGTTAAAAAACCCTATCCCAAAAGTTACTAACCAATTACAGCATAGAGCAATCGGTATTATTAATGGTAAATTCACTCCACTTAGTAGTGAGCAATTAAATAGAGGCTTTTTAATTGACAATAAAGACGAAAAAATTGAAACAGTAGTACTAGGTAAAGCATTATCACTTTTAAAAAAGCATATTGACTTAAAGAAAAGTTACTATTGGATTGTTTATCCAAAGAATAAAAATACTCAAAATTTGCATTTACAGGTCGCAGGGATTTGGGATCCCTATCAACTGAATGATTTCCCTAATGATTCTTCAAAAACTAACTTCTCGAAATTATTAGAAGAATTAGATCTAAAAGACAATTATTTTTCTGTTAGAGGAGAATTAGTATTTGTCAACACTCAAAAGAAAGAAATTGTTATTAAAATCTGCCCTGCTATAAAGTCAAAAAATTTAAAAAATAAAAATTTTAAATTAGTCATAAAAGGAGAGCTTTCTCTTGAACTTCTGCATAGCTTTGTAAGTTTAGATATAAATAGAGATGGAAATTCTTTGAAATTAATAAAGTACGAAGTGATTGAAAAAAATCTTTCTATAAGTAACTAGAATGAAAGATTGATTTCCACCTCAATTTTACCAGTTAAGAAATCTTTGATTTATGGATGATGTTTTAATTGAATGTTCTCCTGGTATCTCTGGAGATATGTTGTTAGGAGCTTTTTATGATTTAGGGGTGCCTAAAAAAGTTATTGAACAGCCACTTATTGATCTTGGATTAAAGAATCTATATCAACTAGACTTTGAAGATTCAAAAAGTTGTTCAATCCGAGGCATCAAGGCAAAGGTTGAGAATATTGATTGTAGTCCTATCAAAAGAACTTGGAGAAGTATTAAGGAACTTATATTAAATGGCCATTTAGAAGATAAATTAAAAAAAATAATTTATGAAGTATTTGAATCTTTAGCAACTGCGGAAGGAAAAGTTCATGGAATTAAATCTGATGATGTTCATTTTCATGAAATTGGAGCTATAGATTCATTGGTTGATATCATTGGGGTATGTGCTTCACTGAATTACTTAAATCCAAAGAGAGTTTATTGTAATGAACCAATGTTGGGAAAAGGTTTTGTTCAAACTGAACATGGAAAATTATCTGTACCACCTCCTGCTGTAATAGAGCTAATAAGACAAAAAAATATTAAGGTTTTATCAAACCGTGACTCAATAGAGGGTGAACTCTCAACACCAACTGGCATTGCTTTGCTTGCTAATTTAGTCGACTATCCAGAACCTCCTTCGAAATTCTCTATTAACTCTTATGGAGTAGGCATTGGCAACCTAAAATTCCCATTTCCTAATTTGGTAAGAGTTTATAAAATAACTTCATTTGAGGATTTTTCTATTAACCATAATGAACAAATTAGTCCAAAGTGTGAAGAGATATCTATTCAAGAAGCATGGATTGATGATCAAACGCCGGAAGATATATCTAATTTTGTGGAGAAACTGAGAATTGAGGGGGCTTACGACGTTTCCTATCAAGCTATTAATATGAAAAAAAATAGAATTGGATTTTCTATTCAAGCAATCCTACCCATTAAGAAAAAAGAATTTTTTAGACGATTATGGTTTGATTATTCCAGTACTATTGGGGTTCGTGAAAGGACCCAATCTAGATGGATATTACTTAGACGTAGAGGAGAATGTTCAACGACTTTTGGAAATATAAAAGTTAAACAAACTTTGAAACCCGATGGATCAATAAATATGAAACCAGAAAATGATGAGGTTCTAAGATTAAAATTAAAGCATAAAATATCAACTTACGAAATAAGAAAAATAATAAAAGATTCAAGTAAGAAATTTAAAGCATTTGAAAACTGGAAGTGAGATTTAATACAAATAATCAACCATATTTCAAATTCCTTAAAAAAATTAATTTTGGTGGTTTGAAGAGTATCTTCTTTATTTCAAGCTTGTCATATTTTTGCATCCATTTTTTTGATAATATTGATCAAATTTCATTTGATATTAATTTAGAAAGAGATGGAATTAATCTTTCTTTATCATTTTTATTTTGTGTTTTAAGTATTTACCTGAACGCTTATGCATGGAAATATATTGTTAAATGGTTCGGGAAAGAATTTGAGAGTAATAATTTAATCTCTTTTTATGTTTTAACCAATATTCTTAAATACATTCCTGGCGGGGTTTGGCATTTTATTGAAAGATTTAATTTTATAAAAAAAATAAGTAATTCTCAGATTGCTTTGTACTCGACACTTATAGAACCTTATTTTATGTTGAGTGGATCTTTTTTCTTGGCATCGATGGGAATGATTTTTTCACCATTTTATTTTTTTTTAATTTTTCCTTTATTAATCTTAAATAGGAAATTTATTTTTTTGATTTTAAAAAGAATAGGGTCTATTAATAGAAGAGTATTTGAGGTTTTGAGACTTCCAAATTTAAAGGATCAATTTGAAGAGAGAATAAATATAATTTCCTTTTTCCCTTATAGAACTTTACTTCTTGAAATTGGTTTTGTCTTATCTAAATTTATTGGGTTTTATATTTGCTTAAATACTTTTTATGCAAGTAATACTCTGAACATCATATTTTTATTAGTAATCTTTTCTTTGTCATGGTCTTTAGGCTTGGTAGTACCATCAGCTCCAGGAGGAGTTGGCGTTTTTGAGGCTTGCATACTTTTATTTATTGGCAAAAGTATTCCACAAAATATAATTCTTACTAGCTTAGTTTATTTTAGGGTTATATCTACCTCGGCAGATTTGTTGTTGAGCTTACCTTTCTTAATAAGAAAATTGTCTAGAAGACTTTAGTTTTTTTTCTCTAAACTTGGTATCAATGTAAATGATGCAATAAGGCCTAAAGTCATAATAAGAATCGCCGGCAATATTGCCTCTACCATTCTCTCATCTCCAGCATATTGATATATTCTCACAGATAATGTATCGAAATCGAATGGTCTTAAAATAAAGGTTATGGGTAATTCTTTTATCGTATCTACAAAAACTAATAGTGATCCTACGAATATTGGTCCTTGGAGAAGAGGTAGATGAATTCTTTTGATGATTCCCAGCCAATTCTCTCCTAACCCAAGTGCTGCTTCATCAAGACTAGGAGAAATTCTCTCAAGGCTTGAATCAATAGAACCCTTAGAGATAGTTAAAAATCGGACAAGATAACCCCAAATTAGTAGGCAAATAGCAATGAAATTGAATTTTGAGGAAGAAATACTTATTAAGGATAAAGCTAATACAGTGCCCGGTATTGCGTAACCTATTCCCGCAAGGTTTGTTATTATTTCTAGCAATAAGCTTTTATTTGGGCGTTTGGCTAAGGAAATTATTAAGGAAAATATTATCGCTATTAATGCAGTTAAAAGTCCTAGACTTATGGTCCTTAATGATAAAGAGAGTAATTCTATAGATAACCCTTTTTGAATTTGATCGATATTAAGCAGAACCCAAAAAAATGGAATCCCAAAAGAGAAAATTGGAGGAAATAAAGATATCATTATCGCTAACAGAGATCTAGTTTTGTTTAATTCCCATCCTTGAGAATCTTTTGATGCAGGATTTTCACTCCACCTCTTTGATTTTCTTCTCGATAATTTTTCAAAAATAATTAAATTAAAAATTATTAATAAGGCTACCAATGATAATCCAATAGCACTTTTTGGATTACCCTCAATAATCCAATTTTCAGCTATTCCCGTAGAAATACTTGGAATATTTAATAATGCAAATGTACCTAACTCATTCATTACTTCCATACACATTAAACTTATTCCTGTTATCACTGCAGGTAAAGCCATTGGGAAAGCTATTTTAAAGAAGCTCTTCCAAGGCCCAACTCCTAATCCTCTACTGGCATTGATCTGATTAACTCCAAATTTATTAAAACTTTCATTAGCAAGAATGAATACATATGGATAAGTAGAAATAGAAAGTATTAATACCCCCCACCATAAACCAGTTATTTGATACCCAAAAATACTCCCCAAATCCTGTAAAACAGCTGTTATTAGATATGCAGGAGCAGCTAGTGGAACTAGCTGACAAATACGGAGAACTTTTCTGAACTTAAAATTACAATTTGAAAGTAACCATCCATTCAAAGTTCCTAACCCTCCACCAAAAAAACTTGTCAGTATTAGAACTTTTAAAGTTCCTAATACCTCTTCCCCTCCTGCGATACCTAATGAAAAATTCCCACTAAAAATATATTGAACTCCTTCAAGAAGAAAATTGGAAATTGGAATGATTACTAAGAGTGCAACAATAAAAGAAGTAAAATAAAAAAGTTTTAATTCGGTTACTGCTTTTTTAAATCCTTTAATAAGTATTTTCAAAAATTAATTAAATCCTAATATGTATACTCTAATCTGTTCTAAATCTACATGATGAAAGTTGATTCTTAATAGTTTGATGATCTAAGTTTTTCCCAATAAATACAATCTTGTTAGATTTTTCTTTTGTCCACTCTTCATCATCTAAAGAAAATCGTTTTCCAGATAGGTGAAAAATGTGTTTCCTTTCACTTTCCATAAACCATAATATTCCTTTCGCCCTAAATACGTTTTGTGAGATTTGATTATCTAAGAAATATTGAAACTTCCTTAAGGAAAATGGTTCAAATGTCTCATAAGAAACTGATGTAAAACCCTCTATATTATTAATCAAATCGTGCGAATGAGAAGAATGATCGTGTGAATGAGAAGAATGATCGTGTGAATGAGAAGAATGATCGTGTGAATGAGAAGAATGATCGTGTGAATTTTTTTCTACATCTTCTTTGTTTTTATCGTATTTAAAAATATCTGTTTCAAAAAGCCCAACACTCATTATTGTTTGTAAGCCAACCTCACTATTAGTTGATCTCAATATCCTTGGTTCTTTTTTTATTTTATTTATAAATTGTTCGACTTTCTTTAATTGTTCTTCGTTGACTAAATCACATTTATTTAGGAGAAGAATATCTCCATATAAAATTTGAGAATAGGCGACACTTGAATTATTAATTTCAAAATCAAAATTTTCTCCATCAATAACAGTTATGATTGAATCCAATCTTACTTTTTCTCGAAGATTTCCAGCTGCAAAAGTCATGGCTACTGGTAATGGATCTGCTAGCCCAGTAGTCTCGACAATCAAATAGTCTATTTTTTCAGATCTTTCTAAAACTTTGGATACTGTATTTAATAATTCACCATTAATAGAGCAACATATACAGCCATTATTTAATTCGATCATATCTTCTGACCCTTCTATAATTAAGTCATTATCTATTCCTATCTCTCCAAATTCATTAACCAAAACAGCTGTTTTAAGACCAACTTGATTTTTTAAAATGTGATTTAAAAGCGTAGTTTTGCCAGAACCTAAAAATCCACTAATAATCGTAACAGGTAATAACTTTTTAGACATTTTGACTGATTTTTTAAGTGATTAAATTTGTAATGTTATTGATCGAAAACTTTATTTATTTCTGAAGCTAATGTTTGATCGAGATTTGTTATGCCCCCCAAATCATGAGTACTTAACCTTATTATTACTTTTGAATAGACGTTTTCCCAGTTAGGATGATGATTATATTTTTCGCAGATTAAAGCAATTTTAGTCATAAATGCGAAGGCTTCAATAAAATCAAAAAATTTAAATTCTCTCTGGATTTGTTCATTGTTAATTTCCCAGCCGGGTATTTTGACAACTAATTCCTTCAATTCTTCATCTTGCAAAAGGTAAGGTTCCATTAATTAATTAATTTAGGTTTTGTTGATTACATTATAAATATTTTAAATTTTCTCACCAATAATATGTACATTTAAAATCCTTTCTTTTTGATCAAATCTATGTTCCCATAAATACACTGCTTGCCATGTACCAAGCATAATATTGCCGTCCCGAAAACTTAGAGATAAACAAGTATTGGTTAAGGATGTTTTAATATGTGCGGGCATATCATCAGCTCCTTCTTGATAATGTTTATAAGAAATTTCTTCTCTATTTTTCGATAAAGTAAAGTAGGAATTATATGGGACTATGGATTGCATATATTTTTTTAAGTCTTTTAGTACGTTTGGATCAGCATTCTCATTAATAGTTAAGCTGCAACTGGTGTGAAGTGAAGTTAAATTTAAAATTCCTGAATTAAAATTATTTTTTTCAATAAATAAATTTAAATCATTTGTTATGTCAATAAAACCCTCACCATGAGTTATGAAGCCTAATTTTGAAAATATTTGTTCCATATAAGTTAAAACTCAATTAATTAATATTCTATTATGGATAAACCATGTACGTTTTATTCAAACATCAAAATTTTTATCTTAAGATGAATCTAATTTATATATAAATTTTTGGCTGAAATTCAATGGAATAAGCTAGGGGCTTATCTTAAAGAAACTCAAATATTAGGTTCAATCCAAAATACACTTTATTGGGATCAGAATACTGGGATGCCCAAAAAAGGAGCTTCTTGGAGGTCTGAACAACTTACCTATATTGCAAAAATCTTGCATAGAAGAAATTCTTCTGAAGAATTTTCTAATTTAATACAATCCGCTAAAAATGAATTATCAGATACTGAAAATTCCAATGATCAACTCTTTATTAGAGGTAAAGAAAGAAACATTAATCTTTTAATAGAGGAATTTAATAAAGCGAAAAATTTAGATCCTAAATTAGTTGAGTCTTTAGTAAAGGCAAAATCTAAAGGATATGAAAGTTGGCAAGAGGCTAAGAAAAAATCAGATTTTAAAGTTTTCCTCCCATTCTTTGAAGAACTAGTCAAATTAAGGATTGAAGAGGCAAAACAGATATCAGATAAATATTCACCATGGGAAACTCTAGCCCAACCCTTTGAACCTGAATTAACACTAAAGTGGTTGAATAAAATGTTTCAGCCTTTGAAAGACACTCTCCCAGAGTTGATTAGAGGAATTAATAAATCTAAGAAATATCATTGGGATTTGAGTCCAGAATCTCAACATAATTTATGTTCTAAATTACTTGATGAGTTTGGTAGAGATAAAGATCTAGTAGTTGTTGGTAAATCTCCTCATCCTTTTTCGATTACATTAGGGCCTAATGATTATAGGATTACGACAAGAATTGTTGAAGGTGAACCATTATCAAGTTTTTTAGCAACTGCACATGAATGGGGACATTCAATTTATGAGCAAGGTCTGCCATCACAAAGTCATCAATGGTTTGCTTGGCCTTTAGGTCAAGCAACTTCTATGGGTATACATGAAAGTCAATCATTATTTTGGGAAAATAGAATTGTTAAATCCAAATCTTTCTCGAAAAGATTTTTTAAAAAATTTGTTTCAGCTGGATGTACATTAAATAATTACCTTGAACTATGGAAATCTATTAATCATTTGGAAGCAGGACTAAATAGGGTTGAGGCAGATGAATTGACCTATGGTTTACATATTCTGGTTAGAACCGAACTCGAAATAGATTTAATTGAGGGAGGGTTACCTGCTGAAGATATTCCAAAGGAATGGAATAAAAGATATGGTGAACTTCTAGGAATAAAACCATCTAATGATTCAGAAGGTTGTCTTCAAGATGTTCATTGGAGCGAAGGCGCTTTTGGATATTTCCCTTCATATTTATTAGGCCATCTTATAAGTGCACAAATATCTTCTCATATGGAAAGAGACATTGGTTTGTTAGATGATTTAATCCAAAATGGTGAATATCAAAAAATCATATTTTGGTTAAGAAATAATGTTCATAAACATGGCAGATCAGTTAATTCTATGGAATTGATAAGAATGGTCACTAACGAAGAACTATCACCAAACTATTTTATTAATCATTTAAAGTCTAAAATAAATGATTTTTGCTGAAACATTACTTTTAAAGAATTTGTTTGACTGTGAGGATGTAAGATAAATAAAAATTATTTCTTGATGGCAAATCTTAATCAACCCCCAAGCAGGGTTACACCAAATTTATTACACATACTAAACGCTTTCACTGATAACTCAAATACAATAATAAATACTATCGTTGAATTAAACTCCAATACCATAAATAAATATGAATTAATTACAGAAACGGGCCACCTTAAACTTGATAGGGTAGGTTACTCTTCACTTGCTTATCCTTTTGCTTATGGATGTATACCAAGGACATGGGATGAAGATGGAGATCCACTTGATGTCGAAATTGTTAGTGTAACTGAGCCATTGGTACCCGGATCTATTGTGGAGGCAAGGATTATTGGCGTGATGAAATTTGATGATGGTGGAGAGGTCGATGATAAGGTAATAGCGGTTTTAGCAGATGATAAAAGAATGGATCATATCTCAAGTTATGAAGACCTTGGAGAGCATTGGTTAAAAGAAACAAAGTATTATTGGGAGCACTACAAAGATCTAAAAAAACCCGGAACATGTACTGTTAATGGTTTTTTTGGGATAGAAGAAGCTGTTAAAGTGATTAAAGATTGTGAAGAGAGATACAAAAAAGAAATTGATCCCAAATTAATAAATTAACTAATTTGTGTTTTCTCTAAATTTTTCAAATATTTCGCTGAGTATTTTGTCGGCACCTTGGAGCTTTAGTTTCTTTGCTAGTTCTATGCCTACCAGTTCAGGGTCATTAATATTGCCAATAAATTGATCTTTTATAAGCCTTTCTCCATCAAGAGAGGCTACCATTCCGGTAAGGTGAAGTTGTTCATTATCAATATTACTATTAACACCTATTGGGACTTGGCATCCACCCTCAAGCTCCCTTAAGAAAGCCCTTTCTGCCAGACATCTTTGACAAGTGGGTTTATCTTCTAAGACATTTATAATTTCTAAAACTTTTTTATCATCTGATTTACATTCAATGCCTAGAGCTCCTTGGCCAACGGCATGAAGAGAAATTTCACTTGGTATAATTTGGTGAATTCTTGATTCAAAGCCTAATCTCTTTAAACCAGCGGCAGCAAGAATTATACAATCAAATTCTCCCGCATCTAATTTTTCAATTCTTGTAATAACATTTCCCCTGATATCTTTGAAAACAAGATGTGGGTACTTATTTCTTAATTGTGCAAGTCTTCTAAGAGAGCTTGTTCCCACAATCGAACCTTCAGGTAAGGTTTCTAATTTATAACAGTCATTTTTTTTGCTTACTACTAAAGCATCTGCAGGATCCTCCCTTTTTGTGATACATCCTAATTTAAGACCATTAGGCAAATTGGTTGGTAAATCTTTGAGAGAATGTACTGCTATGTCTGCATGACCTACGAGCATTTGTGCTTCAAGTTCTTTTGTAAATAATCCTTTGTCGCCTATTTTTGCTAAGGCTACATCAAGGATTTTGTCACCTTGAGTTGCCATAGCTTCTATAGATACTTCTAAATTGGGAATATTCCTTTCTAGTTGATCTTTAACCCATAAAGTTTGAACCATTGCTAGTTTACTTCTTCTACTAGCTATTTTCAGCTTAAAATTAGTCATTAAATATTATTTTGAGTTTGAATTAGAAATAAAGTCGAATCTATTTTAAGCTATTCTTTTGCAAGTTTTTAAAGCTAAATACTATACTTAACTTTTTTTATTTTATATATTCTTTTAAAACCCCATTTCTATTTGGATGTCTAAGTTTTCTTAGGGCTTTTGCCTCTATTTGTCTAATTCTTTCTCTTGTAACATCAAAAATCTGGCCAATTTCTTCAAGAGTTTTCATTCTTCCATCATCAATTCCATATCTCAATCTGAGAACATCTCTTTCTCTTGGACTAAGTGTGGCTAATACTCCTTCCAAATCTTCTCTTAATAAAGTTTTAGAAACATCTTGCTCTGGATTTTCTATATCAGCCTCTATAAAGTCACCGAGCCTTGAGTCTTCTTCTTTACCTATTGGAGTTTCTAAAGAAATAGGAAGTTGCGCACTTTTGGCTATAAATCTTAATTTTTCAATTGTCATTTCCATACTTTCAGCGATTTCTTCTTCACTAGGTTTCCTGCCAAATTCTTGACTAAGAACTTTTGTGGTTTTTTTAATTCTAGATATTGTCTCGTATAAGTGAACTGGCAATCTAATAGTTCTACTTTGATCCGCAATTGCTCTTGTAATGGCTTGGCGTATCCACCAAGTTGCATATGTAGAAAACTTATAACCTTTTTCATGGTCGAATTTTTCCGCTGCCCTAATAAGACCCAAACTCCCTTCTTGGATTAAATCTTGAAATGATAAACCTCTATTCATATATTTTTTAGCAATGGAAACAACTAATCTTAAATTTGATTGAACCATTTTTTCTTTAGCTCTCCTACCCAAGAGAAGTCTTCTTCTAAATTTGGAAAGAGGCATATCTATTAACTCGGCCCATTCTCTAACGGATGGGAAATGTCCTTTTTCTGACTCATATTGAGTTGCCAGCTCTTCTAATTGGAGTAAGTCAGCAATTTTTCTTGCAAGCTCAATTTCTTCATCTGGTCTTAAAAGTCTAATTCTTCCAATTTCCTGTAGATAAACTCTTATTGAATCTTCAGTGTAGATACCTTTTGGCCCAAGCTTTATATTTCCTAGCCCTTTATCTTCTTCATCTGAATCACTAAATTCATTATTACTCTCAATCCTGCTTTCCTCTAACTCTGAAGATGTCTGTAAATTTTGACTATTTTTATTACTATCTCCTTTTTCAACTACTGTTTCTAAATTTGTATTAATTTTTTTATTAATCTTTTTTTTTGAACTAGGCTTGGAATTCTTCGATTCTGCTGCGACTGGACACATAATTGACTCCTTTCTACGGTGAATTTAACTAGATAAAATTTTATTTAGGGCTAATTTGAACATTTAGTAGTAAAGTCCCCCTTATTGTTTAAAAAACTTCTTTACAAAATGAGAATAAGAAAAGTTTTTTAAATTGTTGAAAAATTTAAATAGTGCTATAGATTACCTAAAGTAAAAAGTCTTGGGATTTCTCAGACTGGCAGATCATTTTTTGAATTTTCAGTCAATGATCAAAGCTTCATGTCTCCCTTAAGAGCAGGATACTTACAATGTGCAAAAAACACTTTGTGGAATGTTCAACAATCCAATACTAAGAAAAAGTTTTGAAGCCGGCAAGTAATCAGTTATTAAATATCTCCTACAAATTGGAAATTTTGCTTGATATAGGTAGTAGTAATGAAAGCTTTTACTATTTAGATGGAAATAATCTTGAGGCAGAAGTTGGAGATATTGTATGTGTGAGACTAAGAGGGAGATTATTGAATGGGTTGGTGATCTCAAAAAAAAACTTTTCGCCAATAAATACTGATGAAGCAAATATTACTGGAGGAAAAAGCATAAGATATTTATTTGTTGAAAGTATTTTGCAGAAAAAAGTAATTGATGACTCTTGGAGAGAATGGATAGAGTCCCTAGCCTCTTTTTATATGGTTAGTAATTTAAAAATGTTTAAAACTGCATTTCCTCCTGGCTGGATTGGTAAATATAAGAATTTTTCTAAAGGTTTAAAAGATCAAATATGGATTGAAACTAAAAAAGAATTTGATATTAAGAAAAATGGATTAACCAAAAAAGAATTTTTTTTAATGAATACTTTGCCTGAAAAAGGTAATTGGCTAAGTGAATTAATAAAGTCTGGTTTTAATTACACTCTAATTAATTCAATGGTAAGTAAAAATTACCTTGTTAAATCTAAAAGAAAAAAAGATATAAATACTAAATTAAATTCCTTTTTAAATGATCATATTGTAACTAAAAAACCAAATCTTACAAATGAGCAAAAAATTGCTTTACAAGAATTTCAAACACTGAAACCAGGAGATGTTTTACTTCTATGGGGCGAAACGGGTTCAGGTAAAACAGAAGTTTATATGAGAATTGCTGAAGATCAATTTCTTAAGAAAAAAAGTTGTTTGATACTAGCCCCAGAAATCGGACTAATCCCTCAACTTATTGATAGGTTTAGTCGGCGATTTAACAATGTTGTTTATGAATATCATAGTAACTGTTCTCCTAATCATAGAACTGTGGTTTGGAAGAAAATTATTAATGCTAATGAACCTTTAATAGTAATAGGAACAAGGTCCGCAGTTTTTCTTCCAATGAAAAATCTAGGATTAATAATCATGGATGAAGAACATGATGTTTCTTATAAACAAGATAGTCCTATGCCTTGTTATGACGCAAGAGAGATTGCTATTGAAATAGTAAAAAGGAATTCTGCAAAGTTAATTTTTGGGAGTGCAACCCCATCAATGAAGACTTGGAAAAAGTGTATTTTTGAAAAGAATTTTAAATTGGTAAGAATGACTCAAAGGATATCTAGTAATGAGATTCCTGAAATAAGAATTATTGATATGCGGGATGAGTTCAAGAAAGGAAATATGAAAATTTTTTCCAATGAATTATTACAATTGCTTCCTCAACTACACTTAAAAAAAGAGCAGGCAATAATTTTGATCCCTAGGAGGGGGCATAGTGGGTTTTTAAGTTGTAGAAATTGCGGATATCTAATAAATTGCCCTAACTGTGACGTTCCTTTATCAGTGCATCTCGGCTTACAAGGAAAAAAATGGTTAAGCTGTCATTGGTGTGATCATAAATCTAGATTGATCAATCGTTGCCCAGATTGTCATTCAACTGCCTTTAAACCTTTTGGAATAGGTACACAACGGGTAATAGAGTTTTTAAATGAAGAATTTCCTGACTTAAGAGTACTTCGCTTTGATAGAGATACAACCTCAGGGAAAGATGGTCATAGAGATATTCTTTCAAAGTTCTCTAAAGGTGATGCTGATATTCTTGTAGGAACTCAAATGTTGGCAAAAGGGATTGACATCCCCAATATTACTCTTTCAGTAGTTATTGCAGCAGATGGGTTGCTTCATCGCCCAGATATTTCGGCAGAAGAAAAATCATTACAATTGTTTTTGCAATTAGCTGGCAGGGCAGGTAGGGCTGAAAAAAAAGGAAAAGTAATTTTTCAAACATATAAACCTAACCACCCGGTAATTTCGTATCTTCAGAAAAGAGATTATGAAAGATTCTTAAGTGAAAACTCGAAATTGAGAAAAGATGCTAATTTATTTCCATTTTGTAAGATTTGCCTTCTTAAATTATCAGGTGAAAACTATGAATTAACTGAGTCAATTGCAATAAAATTAGCGAAATATCTACTCAATTTTTGTGATAAAAAGAACTGGAAATTAATTGGTCCTGCTCCTAGTTTAATTGCTAAAGTTGGTAAAAAATTTAGATGGCAGATATTAATACATGGTCCTGAAGGAACAAAGATACCTTTACCTGATAGATCAATATTATGGAAACTTATTCCAAAAAATGTTTTTTTAACAATAGATGTTAATCCAGCAGAGTTGTAATTACTTTGATGGTAGTTGAGGTAAATCTGAACCTAATTTAAATCTATAGAATCTCAATAAATAAGCTAATATTATAATTATTAAAATAATAGATATCCCAATCAAAAGTTTGTTGAGGCTCCAGAAAGAAAATTCAAGACTATTTATCTGCCCTTGATTTAAATTCCAAATTATTAGATTTTTTGTGATTTCTAAATTTGAATTATTTTTATCGGTAAGGATAGCTTTATTAGGGGAAATAATTTTGAAAATGAGTTCTAAGTTATCAATACCTTGAATAGAATTTAGATCCAAATCTAACCTGTAAAAGTATTTTTTAAAAAAAATGTAGTTTTTTTGAATAGTATTAATTTCTATATTTGTTGATTCTCCCGCTAACTCTCCAGCTGTATTTTGTGTGATTTTAAGAACTTGCTTTGTATCTTCTAAATTGAGATTTTTATGTTTCAAAGAAAAGATTGATTCGTCTTGTTCAATTTCTGCGTCAGGAAAAATATCTTTCATCTTCTCTTCAAATTTTAATTGCCAAGGAAATTCCTTTATGTATTTACTTTCTATCACTAAATTATTGGTAATTGAATCAAGTTCACTAAGATCAAGGGTATCCTCAATTTTTACGCAGCCACTTAAAAGTGGAATTAATAATAATAGTATTAAAAAAATGATCAGTGAAAAGCCTTTCTGAAAAGGTTTTGTTTCACCAGTTGGTGTCTCAGTTACATTAATAAATTTTTTTTTCTTCAATACTTCTCTTTTTTTTCGCAGTGAGTTAAAGGATTTTTTATTGATTGATGGGTCGCTTTCAAACTGTACGTTCCAATTTTCTGGCTTTTTAATGTCAGGAGAATCTATAACTTCCATCAAATATTTTGCATTTTCTCTCGTCTTATTATCGTAAGATTTTAGAAGTTCTTTACAAAACCTTTTAGCCTCCTCCCTTTTATTGATCCCACATAGAGCAGTAATTAAGATTGTTCTTAAATTTACTCCCTCTTTGCTTGATAAAGGAAATGATTCGATTATGGGCAAAAGAAATTCAATGCAATAATGATACTCACCTTTAGCTAAAGCAAGTTCTACTTTTTCTAAAACTTGCTCATAAGTTTTCATGGATTAGGCGACTATCATTGTACCTATTCCGGAATTTGTAAAAATCTCAAGAAGTAATGAATGTTCTATTCTTCCATCAATTATGTGAGCTGCTTTGACTCCTTGGGCTAAAGCTCTTATACAGCATTCTGTCTTTGGAATCATACCTTCAGTTACAATTTTTTTATCAATAAAATCCCTTGCCTCTTTGAGATTAGTTTTTTCAACAAGACTATTTTTGTTATCTTTTTCTTTTAAAATCCCTTGTGTATCAGTAAGAAGAATAAGTTTTTCTGCATTTATTGCAGCAGCAATTTCTCCAGCAACAAAATCTGCATTAATGTTGTGGGAAATACCCTCCAAGGTTGATCCAATGCTAGAAATAATTGGGATGTATCGTTTAGAAATAAGAGGATCTAATATTTCAGGATTGATTTTTGTAACCTCTCCCACTAACCCATGGCTACCATCTCCTAGTTCTCTAGATTGAATTAAGTTGCCATCAAGACCTGATATCCCCACAGCTAAGGATCCAGTTTTATTAATCCCTTTTACAATTTGTTTGTTAACTCTACCCATTAGAACCATCTCGACAATTTCCATTGTTTTTTGGTCAGTAATTCTTAATCCATTTTCAAATTTAGGAGATATTTCTAATTTCTTTAACCAATTATTAATCTCTGGTCCACCTCCATGAATTACTATCGGACAAACCCCAACGGTTGATAAAAGTGCAATGTCTCTAAAAAAAGCATTTTTTAAATTATCATTCTCCATAACAGAACCTCCATACTTGATAACAATTTTTCTACCTGAGAAACTTTGTATATATGGAAGTGCTTCGCTTAATATTGATACTCTTTGAGAATCATTCATTATTAAAATTCATTAAAACTTGATTGAATTGAGAAATTAGGTTTTTACAAATATATCCCTATATTCAATAAAAGAGAATAAAATCAAATTCTTTTTTATTATCGTCGATAATAAATTCTGATTCAAGACCTTTGACGAAAAATCTATTTAACCTTTCTTGTTTTTCAATCCATTTTTCTAGAGGGACAGCGTTTAATTCGAAACGCATTCTGAGACCATTTTTTTCTTCCTTTGTAATTTCTTCTATTTCTTTTAATTGAGGGGGGTTATCCTCGTCCCACAAATTTAAAGATTCTAATGATGATTCAAGATGAGCTTTTATCCCATACCTCCATCTCGTAACATCTTTGACTAATGCTGTAAGTTCTTTTGGTCTATTAAATTTATTTCTCGCAAAATTTGTCTTGTCAAATAACTCTACAGGAGGTATTTCTGAAGTCTTTAAGCCTAAGCCAATTAGGAAAATAGGTACCCCATAAAAAAAAGTAGGTACACTTAAATTCACTGAGTCTGTAAAATAAGCAGTCATTCCAACAAAAGCTAATATACCCCCAGCGGTTACGATTAAGTTTCCAGGCGATAAGTATTTCTTCATTTTGATTTAGTAGAATGAGTTTTGAATGAGCTAACAAGTATTATGCAAGATCCTAATACTGCAAATCAAGGAGATTTAATTTTTAAACTTGATCAAGATAGAGCATGGCTACTAGAAAATCTTGATAAGGGTAAATGGCCAGAAATCAGAAGTGAACTTGCCGCGCTTGAAAGAAAAATAAGCAAATTAATTATAAGTGTTCAAGAAAATAATGTTGATATTTGATTTAAAAAGGTATTTCGTCAACTTCAGGTACTAAAGGTGAACTATCCCAACTAGATTTTTTAGCGGTTTCTTTATTTTCAAATGACTCATTATTTTCTTTTTGATCAGACTTAATAACATCAACTGGTGAAATTTGATGAATTTTTGAAGCTGTTAGTTCTGGTTGCTTTTCTTTCGTTCCGTCTTTTCTAGTGACTGAATTCATCTTTAGACGTCCTTCAATAACAATATTTTGCCCCTCCTTTAGTTCATCTACCATTTCTTGGGCAATATTTCCCCATCCTATAATCTTGAG